>DASWKP010000001.1:0-11463 GCA_036396575.1 Longimicrobiales bacterium
GACTCGAACAGGTGGAGGGGGGCACTACGGTTATCCTTGCGTATCAAGAACGCCTAGACCATCCGTATGCCAGTGCGCTCCTGGTGCGGCGGGCGGGCCGCGACGGTGACGTGATTCTGATCGTCAGCGACCGTACGTCCGTCGGAGCCTTGCAGCGGTCCTTCCTACTTCTCGCCCAATCGCTCCGGAAGCATGGGAGACATTTGACGAGGGAGGTCCGGGCATATGTTCCGGATACGACCCGGGAAGGGGTCTCGGTGGACGGTGAAGCAGAAGCGTTGGAAAGAGCGCGAACTGGGGAAGTGAAGAGCTTGGGAGACTTGGGCCAACTGCCTGGGATCACCATCACAGTAGATCACCGCGGGCGGATGCTCCGCGGCGGCTGATCGGTGACGTCATGCTCATCTGGTTTGCTACGGCGATCACAACGTTCTATCCGCTAGCGCAGCGGTCGGCGGGCGTGATCCCCGACGCGCCCTGTAGGGGCGTGGACATTACAAGCGAGTGGGTGCCCCTCCAACTCCAGGGCGGTGGAGGAGAGGTCGCGTATGTCGAACCTTCAACGCTCGCCGCATCACGGACCGTGGGAGTCCTTCTAGCCGGTGGTCCAGTCTGGATCTGGGGCGGGCCTCACAGTGGATCCCGACCGCTCAACAGAAGCGCGGAGTATCTGGGCGCTGTTCTGCGAACGGCGGCTCCGCCGGAGTTGGTGCCGCGACCGCCGTTCATGATCGGAAGCGGCGGGATCTCGGTGAGGGCGGCGGAGTTGACAGCGGGCGGGTGGTTGGTCGTTGCGCCAGCCGACGACGCGGACGACGCTGGTGACCTATGGTCTGCCGAGTACACGAATGGGGCATGGGCCCGCGTGGCGAGACTGCCTTCAGGCGCGCCGGGGCGCCTGAGAACAGACGGTGCGAGTGAGCTTGTGGGGACCCCTGACGGCTTCGCCCTGGCCATGCCCATCGCCCTACCCGACGGGCAGCGACGAGTGGCGCTCTACCGCTGGCGGGACGGCGTGTGGTATATGAGCCTGATTCCGATCGGGGTGGCTGATCTTGCGCTTGTGAATACGGCGAGCCAAGGGCTTGTGCTCGCCGTAACTAGGGCCGATGAAACGCGGCGGGCGGACGTGAACTCTCTGTTCATCTATACGGAGAGCGACGGCTGGATGATGGGCCGATTGGTTGTTCAAGGAGGAAGACGTCCGGTCTGGGACGCCAGGTGGTCCCTTGGCACAGGGCGGCCCTCGCTGACCTGGGTGAGGTCTAACCTGGAGGCGGGACGAATCCGGACCGTGGCAATGACCGCGCTCGACCCGCTCGATGAGACCGCCAATCGGATCCTCGGATTGGTTGACGATGCGCAGTACGTGTTCGGCCTTGGACGAGTACTGGACGAAGAAATGTGGCTTGTGGCTACGCGGTCCGATCTTCCGGATGGTCATCGCTTGATGATCTTGGGGTTGAAGGACGACGAGGTTGTGATCCACTACGACTCGCCAACGATCTTCGGAGCGACGATTAGGGCCGTGTGGGAGAGGGAAGGCCTGTTACTGGTGACGGGTGGGTCCGAGACCGAGCGTTCGGGTCGGCCGGTGGTCGAGAGCCGGCTGCTGCGACTGCGGTTCGCGTGCCGCGAACACTGAGATGCGCGGATCTCGGATTCGGCGAAGCGCCGCACCGTCCTCCTCCTCTCTCCCCGCGAGCTGGTTCAGCGCCTGGGGAGTCCTTGCCCCGAACGCCCGACATGGGCACCAGGTGATCGCCCCGCGCGAAGGGGAGTCCGACGAGGGCCCGCCGACTGATTCCCAGAGCGTACTGGTCGCTGCCCAGGATCCTGCGTGCGACCTCTGGCTCGGGCCGGCCTTCGACATGATCCAGGCGTCGGCAAGCGGCGCCGCGCCCGAGTTGACATCGTAAAAGAAGTTGCCAAATTCGTTTATGGCGAAATCCGTCCGCGAACCCATCCAGGTCTATCTCACTTCCGGGGAGCGCGCTGAGCTCGACCGCGTGGCCGAGGCGTTGGGGGTGTCGCGCTCCGAGGCGCTGAGGCGGGGGATCCGGGCCATGGGCACCCAGGGGTACAGAGGCGTCCTCCGGGACCTCGCCGAGGGAGGTTACGTGACCCCGTCGGCCGTGGGGCCGGGGTCACCGCCCCCGTCGGCTCCGGCGGCCCCTCTGGCCTCGCTCCTGACGGAGTTGGCGCGGGACAGGCAGGATCGGCCTTGATCTACCTGGACACGTCGGTCGCGCTGGCCCACCTGCTGGCAGAGGACCGAAGGCCCCCCGACTCGCTGTGGGAAGAGGAGTTGGTGACGAGCCGGCTCCTGGAGTCCGAATTGTGGACGCGCGTGCACGCCCGGGACCTGGAGCGGTCGCACGGGGACCTGGTTCGCATGCTGATGGCCCGGTTGGCTTGGCTCGAACTCCACGCGGACGTTCTCGCTCGCGCTTCGCGGCCGTTTCCCGTGCCCGTGCGAACCCTGGACGCCCTGCACCTCTCCTCCATCGCCTTCCTCAGAGAGCGGGGCAGGGAGGTCGCCCTTGCGACCTATGACGAGCGGATGGCTGCGTGCGCGACCGCCCTGGGGATCCCGGTAGTGTCCTGCTAGCGCCCCTCCAAACGGGGAATCTTCCCACAGGACGAAACTCCGCTTCCAACTTCAGTCCCCACCCTCCCCACCCTCGACCTCCCACACCGAGTCGATCACGGTCCCGTCGACCCACTTGACCACGGCCACGGGCCGCTCGCCGGGGCTAAAGGGGGATGGGGGGCCGCCCACCAGGCCTTCCACCTCGGCTTTGAGGTCCTCGATGGAGCGGATGGGGAGGGTCGAGCCTTTCACGGCGTCCAGCAGATCCCGTCGGCGGGGGTTGACGCACACGCCCCGCTCTGTGATGACGACGTCGATGAGCTCGCCCGGGCCGGTGAGCGTCGTCACGCGTTCGACGATGACCGGAATGCGGTCCCGGAAGGAGGGCACGGCCAGGATCGTGCACCGGCTGAACAGGCAGTTCTGCCACCCGCCGATGCCGTGGAGCAGCAGCCCGTCGGAGTGCGTGTTCACGTTGCCGTTGAAGCCCACGTCCACTTCGGTGGCTCCCAGGACCACGGCGTCCACCATGGAGGCGAAGTTGCCTTTGCCGTGCCAGTTGTAGGACGTGAAGGGCGACGTGGCGATGTGCCTCGGGTCGCTGGCGATGGACTCCACGCCCGCCAGGTCGAATGTCTGGCCGTCCAGGATGTAGTCCGTGAGGCCTTCCTTCAGGAGGTCGACCAGGTAGCGGGTCGAGCCGCCCCGGACGAAGCGCGCCTTCACGCCGGCGGCCTTCATCATCTCCTTCAGGTACTGGACGAAAGCCAGGGCGATGCCCCCGGCGCCGGCCTGGAAGGAGAAGCCGTCCCGCATGATGCCCGCGTCCTTGAGGAAGCGCGCCACGTACTCGGCGATGAGGAGGCGGTCGGGACTGCGAGTGACCTGGGTGGTGCCCGACACGATCTGGCTGGGGTCGCCGATGGAGTCCACTTCGACCACGTAGTCCACCCAACCGCCCTCGATCTGCCAGGGGGCCGCCGGGAACGGAACCAGGTTGTCCGTCACGACGACCACCCGGTCGGCGTACATGGCATCCCCCAACGCGAAGCCCAGGGATCCGCACGCCGACGGACCCACCGCCCCGCTGCAGTTGCCGAAAGCGTCGGCCGTGGGCGCGGCGATGACGGCGATGTCCACGTGGACCTCGCCGTCCTGCATGGCTTGGTAGCGTCCCCCATGAGAGCGCAGAACGCCCAGGCCCCGCATCTTACCCCGAGAGGCGTAGTCACCCAGCGGCCCGTTCATGCTGCCCTCGATGTGGTGCACCACCCCCCGGTCCATGAGGTCGATGACGGGCTCATGCGCCGGGAAGGACGCGCTCGGGAACCAGCGCAGGTCCCGTGCGCCCAGTTCGGCCGCGGCCTGGAGGGCCATGAGCGCTACCCGGTCGCCGTTCCTGAGGTGGTGGTGCGTGGCGAGGGTCATGCCGTCGGACAGGCCGCAGCGTTCCAGCGCCGCGCGCAGGTCCGGCACGCGTTTGTCTCCGTCGGTCGGGTAGTCCCGGCACGAGCGGATGGGCGGGCCGTGGCGGGTGCCTTCGGGCGCGTGGGCCCGGACGCCGCCATACGGTGTCTGGGTCCGGCCGTTGACGAGCAACGGCACGCGGCGGCCCGCGGCGTTCTCTGTCAGTTCGGCCCAGGCGGGCCCGTCGAGCCACGGGGGGCGCTGAGCGCCGGGCCCGTCCGGGGCGCTCAGGGTCCGTCTCCGACCGGGGTGCCCGCCGCGCCGTTCGGGACGAGCCCCATGCGCTTCGCGTCCGCCACCAGCCTGCGCGCCCGCTCCACCACGGGTGGATCGATCATCTTGCTCCCCAGGCTCACCACGCCCAATCCCCGCTCGCTCGCATCCCGGAACGCCTCCACGATGCTGAGGGCCCTGGCCAGTGCGTCCTCTCCCGGAGCGAAGGACTCATGGATGGGCCGGATCTGCCGTGGATGGACGCACCCCATCCCCGTGAAGCCCATGCTGCGGGCCCGGATGCCCCACGCTCTGAGCCCTTCCTCGTCGTCCAGGTCGCCGTAGACCGAGTCGATGGCCTGGACACCCGCCGCCCGGGCGGCGTTCACCAGGCGCTTCCGCGCCCACGCGGATTCCTGGCCGTCCCGCGTCTTCGCGACGCCCAGGTCGGCGGTGTAGTCCTCCAGGCCGATGGTCAGGGCCACCACGCTCTCGTGGGCCCGGGCGATGTCGAAGGCGTGCTCGATGCCCAGGGCCGACTCCAGGATGGGCATGAGCCAGACGGGCCTCGAGGGGTCCAGGCCTTCCTCGTCACGGATGGCGTGGATGCGGGCCGCCACGTCCAGGACGGTCTCCGCATGCTCCACCTTGGGGACGAGAATCACGTCAGGGGCTTCGGGAATCACCGCGTCGAGGTCTTCCAGACCCGGGACGCCCTGGTTGATGCGCACCATCACCTCGGCGGCACCGAAGTCGACAGCCCGGATGGCGTTTCGCACCAGCAGACGGGCCGCGTGCTTGTGGTCCGGATGGACCGAGTCCTCCAGGTCCAGGATGACCGCGTCGGGCCCGTGCAGCCCGGCGTTGACCATGAACCGGGGGCTGTCTCCGGGGAGGTAGAGCCTGGAGCGACGCAGCCGGTCCCGCGGGGAGGGGCCGCGCGCCGAGCGGGCGCGCGCGGGAAGGGTGCCCGGCGCGGGCTCTACGCCGGCCCGCACGGCCGCCGCTTCCACTCGTGCCATCACCACCCAGGGCAGCGCGCCCTCGTCCCGCACCCGGACCCTCGCGTGGTCCACTTCGAGCGCCCCCAGGACGCGGCGCGCGTCGGCGCGGATGGCCTCGCCGTACAGCGCCTCGACCTTCGAGGTCACCTCCAGGTCGACCCCCACGTCGCCCCCCAACTCCACTTCGACATGGAGGTCGGAGCGGACGTCGGGGCCCCGGTGGCCGGCTTCGCCTCGAGCGATCACGCCGGCACCGTCATCCTCTCGACGACGGCGTCCGTCACCCGGGTCGTGGTGGCCGCGCCCGCCGCGAACACGTCCGGTCCGCCGGGCAGGCGCATCATGTCGTAGGTGCGCACGCGGCCCTCGGCCACCACCTCGGCGATGGCCCCACGCACCCGCGCGGCTTTCTCCATCTCCCCTACGTGATCGAGCAGCATGGCCGCGCTCAGGATCATGGCGATGGGGTTGACGATGGGCGGGTCCAGGTCCTCGTACTTGGGCGCCGAGCCGTGGGTGGGCTCGAAGACGGCCACCCTGTCCCCGATGTTGCCCGAGCACGCGAAGCCCAGCCCGCCCACCAGGCCCGCGAAGGCGTCGGACACGATGTCCCCGAACATGTTGCCCGCCACGATGACCCCGTAGTCCTCGGGGTTCTTGGTGAGCCACATCATCTGGGCGTCGATGTTCGTCGAGTGGTGCTGGACGCCGGGGAAGTCGCGCCGCACCGAGCGGGCCTCCTCCTCCATCATGCCCGATGTCTCCCGCAGGACGTTGGGCTTCTCGCAGACCGTCACCGAGCGGTAGCCGTGCTTCTCGGCGTACGCGAAGGCCGCGTGCACGATGCGGCGGCACGCGCCGCGCGTGAACACACGGGTGCTGATGGCCAGATCGGGACCCGGCGTGTCCGCGAAGCGCTCGAACCTGGGATGGGTCTTCAGGGCTTGGCGCACCACGTCGGGAGGGTCGGTCCACTCGACGCCGGAGTACAGCCCCTCGGTGTTCTGCCGGAAGATGACGGCGTCCACCGGGGGCTCCTCGACGGCTCCTCCGCGACTGTTTCCCCCGCCGCCGGCCGCCCGGCGGACGAAGTTCAGCGGGTTGCCCTCGAAGGAGCGGCACGGCCGGACGCAGATGTCCAGGTCGAAGCGCTGCCGGAGGGTCACGATGGGCGAGTAGTAGACCAGTCCCTGGCCCTGGAGATGGGGGCTCAGCTCCGCCATGGCCTCGTGTTTGGGCTTGCTCGTGATGGCGCCGAACAGCGCCAGGCCGTGCTCGGCCAGCAGCTCCAACGTCCGCTCCGGCAGCGGATTGCCCTCCCGGCACCAGAAGTCCCAGCCGATGTCGGCGTGCACGTATTCGGCCTCGAACCCCACGGCGTCCAGCACGCGGACGGCCTCGGGGAGGACGACTTTGCCGATGCCGTCCCCGGGCATGGTGACCACGGTCCTTCCGGACATGACGCTCACGCTCCCTGGTGCTGAGTTTGTCGGATGTGTCGGCCTAGAAGAGGCTCGATTCCTCCCGCCGCGATGAGCTCCTGGGGGACCCGTCCCAGGGGCGGAAAGGGGAAAGCCTCTCCCCTCCAGGTGACTGTGCTGCGCACGAAGTCCACCGCCAGGTCGTCCCCGAGGATGAGGGTCCGGCCGTCGGTCCCGCCCGCCGGCGCCAGCTCGCTCTGGAGGCGCTCCACGAGGCCGGGGCACTCGATGCACAGGAGCCCGTTGTTGAAAGCGTTCCGCCTGTACGTCTGGGAGAAGCTCGCCGCCAGAACGAGGGCGATGCCTCTGGCCTGGAGGGCGGTGGCCGCCTGCTCCCGGGACGACCCGGTGCCGAAGTTGCGCCCGCCCACGAGCACGTCTCCGGGCCGGATGCGCCCCGCGAAGCCGGGGTCGTAGTTGGCCATGACCACCCGCGCCATCTCATCCCGGGTCAGCTCACGGTAGGTGTAGTCCTTCCCGTAGATGCCGTCGGTGTTGAGGTTGTCGGCGGGGACGTAGACCAGGCGACCGCGTAGCGCCGCGGGAAACCCGGGCAGGATGTCGACGATCTCCCGCGGCGGCATCGGGGCCGGGAGCACGTCGCGGCGGTAGGCGGGACCGGGCTCATGGGGGCCCCCGGCCAGCGCCGCGCCAGGTTCCTCCGGCGCCACGATCCGCCCCGCCACCGCTGAGGCCGCCACCACCCGCGGACTGGCCAGGTACACCTTCCCGTCCGGCGAGCCCATGCGGCCCTTGAAGTTCCGGTTGGTGGCGCTGATGCCCACCTCGCCGGCTTCCAGGAGGCCCTCTCCCAGCCCGATGCAGGGACCGCACCCCGGCGGTAGGGGAATGGCTCCGGCCTCCACCAGCGTGCCCCAGGCGCCGGACGCCTCCGCGGCCATCTGCTCTTCACGGGACGCGGCGGCCACGTAGAGCTCCACGCCACCCGCCACCTTCCGGCCCGCCAGCACCGCCGCGGCGTCCTCCAGGTCCTGGTGCCGGGAGTTCGCGCACGACACCAGGTACGCCTTCTGGATGGCCACGCCCTCGGCCTCGATATCCTCGACGGAGCGCATGACCTGTACCGAGTCCGGGCCCGACACCCGGGGGCGGACGGAGCCGAGGTCGAGCGTGATGCGGGCGGCGTAGTCGGCGTCGGGGTCGGGGGCGGGGGGGGCCGCGGTCCAGGCGGCGACGTCGGTGTCGGGAATGCGCTCGCGGCTGGCGTCACCCAGCCTTTCCTGCCGGGCCCGCAGGTACGCCAAGGTGACCTCGTCCACCGGGAACCACCCCACCAGCGCTCCCCACTCGGTGGTCATATTGGCGATCGACAGCCGAGCGGCCATGTCGAGGGACGCCACGCCCGGCCCGCCGAACTCCACGGCCGCGTTCAGCACCTCGCCCTGGTTGTAGAGGCCGCACAGCGTGATGATGACGTCCTTGCCGCTGACGCCGTGCGCCAGCTCGCCCTCGAGCACCACGTGTACCGTGGGCGGGATCGCCCACCAGAACTCCCCCGTGGCCCAGATGGCCGCCGCGTCGGTGCGCACGACCGGCGTGCCCATCGCCCCCATCGCCCCGTACATGTTGGCGTGGGAGTCCGAGGCCACCACGAGGGAGCCGGGCACCACGTAGCCCCGTTCGATCATGATCTGGTGGCCGATGCCCATCCCCGCCGGGTGGAAGTCGATGCCCCGCTCCCGCGCGAAGGCTTCGATGGCGCCGTACTTGGCCAGGTTGTCCGCCGAGGTGTTCTGGATGTCGTGATCCAGGGCGAACACCGGTTGGGACGGGTCGAACACGTCCGCCGCGCCCAGCGTGAGGAACTTCTTCATGACCGCCGACGAGTTGTCGTGGGTCAGGACGTGCGCTGGGCGGAGCGACACGACGTCCCCGGCGCGCAGGGGGCGGTCGGGTCCCGCGGTCATGTGCCTCTGGGCGATCTTCTCGACGATGGTCTGGCGCATGTCGGTCTGGCGCATGTCGGTCTGGCGCACGTCAACCTCCCCCGCCCTCAGTGGTCGGACGCGGTGAGGGCCATGAGGTCCGTCACCGAGTCCAGACCGTTCAGCTCCCACACGGCGTCCTTGAGGCGCTGCCTGCGCTCCGGCGACAGCACGGGCGCGGCCAGGGCGTCGAACTTCTCCTCGACTTCCCGGTCGCTGAGGGGGTTTCGCGGATCACCCTTCGGGTAGTCGAGTCGCTTCGTGAGCTCGCGGCCATCCACCAACGTCAGCGTAACGACGACGCGCTGCAGCCGGGGGAAGACGGCCTCGATCTCCGGGTCGGCCACGACCTCGACCTTGGGAAGTTGCGCCCGGATGCGCCCGTCCATGATCCTGTCCGGCTCGAACTGCCGGGGCGTCACCTGCCGGTCCACCAGGGCGGCGGCCAGCACGTAGGGCAGCGAGTGGTCGGCGGTCTCCTTGCTCCGGGGGTCGTACTTGGTGGGGTCGGCCAGGATGTCCGCGGCGCGGGCCAGGGAGCGCACGCCGATCTTCGCCACGTCCTCGGGGGCCAGGTCGTGCCCCCGCACCAGGTCCAGGAGCGCAGAGATGGGCGCGTGCGTCAGCGCTTCGGTGGGAAAGGCCTTCATGCCGCAGCGCTCGATGCGCCACGACTCGCCGAGCCCGTCGGTGAGGACATCGAGCTTCCACTCCGGACCCAGGACGTGGGTCAGCCCCTCCTTGCCGTCGAGCACATGCTCAGGCCCCGTGTAGCCTCTTTCCGCCAGGAGCGCCGCGAACACGCCGGACTGGGTGGCAAGGGGGTCCACGGTGTTCTTCATCATGGTGAGCTTGCCCGCGGTCACCGCGCCCATGGTGGCCCGCCCCGACGCGGAGATGCCGACGGCGTGCTGGATCTGCTCCCAGGGGAGGCCGAGCATCCGTCCCGCCACGATGGGAGAGACGAACGCGGTCAGGGTGGCGTGGTGCCACCCCCGCTCGCGGATCCCGGGAACGGCCGCCTCGCACAGGCGCATCTCGAACTCGTGGCCCAGGACGATCCCCACCGCGAGGTCCTTCCCCGACAGGCCCTGGCGCTCCGCCATCGCCAACGCCGCCGGGATGATGTCCGACGGGTGGGAGGGGTCCTGCTGCCAGTAGATGTCGTTGTAGTCCATCACCCGGACCATGAGGGCGTTGGCCAGCGCGGCGGACACGACGTCGACCTTGCGACCGCTGCCGATAACCGTGGCGGGCCCCTTTCCGGCGATCTCCTCCAGCACGCCCAGGGCGATGACCGCGTCCTCCTGGAGGTAGCCTCCCAGGGCACAGCCCAGGGAGTCCAGCAGATAGCGGCTCGCTTCGTGGACGGCGGAAGGCGACAGGTCCTCGAAATGAAGGCCCGCGGCCCAACGGGCCATGACGGCGGTGGTGGTCTCGCCCATGCCGAGTCCGGAGTGGGGTGCGGGCGCATGGACGCCCGTCTCCTGACAAGCTACCGGGGCCCCCGTCGGGCGTCTGTGGGGGAAACCTCCGGCTGCGTGTAGGGGATTCGCCGCCGCCTGGGCGGGGGATGCGCGGCGCACCCTTCTCGCCAGCGTGAGAAGCGAGGACCGGGTTGCGGTCCGTCGGGAGGCGAGTCCATTGTTGCGGGTCTTCCGCATTCGCTCGCCCGTTGGAGTAGGATGCTCCGAGCCCTGACCCTGCGCCTGGCCGCCCTCGCGGCGCTCCTCGTGATCCCGGCGCCGGCGGCCGGACAATTCGAGGAGGTCCTACGGATCACGTTTCTCGACGTGGGCCAGGGCGACGCCGTCTTGATCCGCGCGCCCGAGGGGCAGACCGCCCTCATCGACGCGGGCCCCGGCCGGGACATCGTTCCCCTCCTCCGGGCGCTGGGCGTAGAGCGGGTGGACCTGCTGGTGGCCTCCCATCCCCACGCGGATCACATCGGGGGGATGCTCGAAGTACTCCACGCGTTCCCGGTCCGCTTCTTCATGGACAATGGTCAGCCCTACGCGACCGCGACCTACCGGGGCCTCATGAGCGCACTGGAGGCGCGCACCGACGTCACGTATCTGGAGGCGACGCCGCGCACGCTTTCGCTGGGATCGGTCGAAATCGAGGTGCTGCCCCTTCCGCCCTATGAAACCGACGTCAACAATCGCTCGCTGGGTCTCGTGGTCCGGTACGGCGAGTTCGTGGCTTTCCTCAGCGGAGACTCGGAGCGCGCCGAGCTCACCTACTTCGTGACCGCCGGCCTCGTGCCCGACGTGACGCTCCTCAAGGTGCCTCACCACGGGGCGGACAACGGATTCACGGTGGAGTTCCTCCGCGTCGCGCGTCCCGACGTGGTGACGATTTCCGTTGGCGACAACAGCTACGGCCACCCTGGACTCGAGGCCCTATCGGCCTATGCGTCGGTCGCGTCCGAAGTCCATCGCACCGACCAGGAGGGCACCATCACCGTGACGGGGTCCGCGGATGGCGGCTTTGAAGTGTCCGGCGAACGCGTTGCCGTGGCCGGCCGCCCGGCCCCGGCGCCCCGGGCCCTTCCGGCGGCCTCGGTGACGGGCCAGGACCTGGTTCTGGGGGTCTTCGCCGATGCGCCAGGAAACGACCACCAGAACCGGAACGGCGAGTACGCGTTCTTGACCAACGCCTCCGGGTCGGTTGTCGACGTCAGCGGGTGGACGCTCTGTGACGCCGCCCGCCACTGCTTCCGCTTTCCCACCGGGGCCAGCCTCGGAGCGGGCGGACGA
>DASWKP010000002.1:0-4514 GCA_036396575.1 Longimicrobiales bacterium
TGGACCGTGGCCTGGGCCCTGGCGCTGGCCGCGGCCGCAGCCCCCCTGGCCGCACAGGACCCTCCCCGGACGCAGGCCGCCCTCCCCACCCTGACCCCCGCCGACTACAGCCGCTGGGAGTCCCTGGGCGCCCTTCAGCTCGACCCGACGGGCCGGTGGCTGGTGGCCTCGGTGAGCCGTGTGGACGAGACCGCCGAGCTTCGCCTGTCTCGCACCGACGGCCAGGGGGAGGCCGTCGCGCTGGAGCAGGGAGCCTCTCCCGCCTTCACCCGGGACGGGCGTTGGCTGGTTTACCGCAAGGGCGTGGCGCCGGAGGAGCGGGAGCGGCTGGAGGACCGGGAGGAGCCCGTCCACGATCGCCTGGGGACGGTGGACCTGGCCAGCGGGCGGGACACGGTGCTCTTCGCCTCCCGGTCCTTCGCCCTCCGGGACGACGGCCGCTGGGTGGCGAGCCTGGGGTACGCCGCCAACGACGACGCGGGCTCGGACCTCACGGTCCTGGAGCTGGCCACGGGGCGGCGCACCACCCTGGGCAACGTGGACGAGTACCGCTGGCAGGACGAGGGCGGCCTCCTGGCCGTGACGCTCAAGACCGCCTTCGAGGACGGCAACGGCGTGGTGCTGTTCGACCCGGACCAGGGCGTCCTCCGCACCCTCGAGTCCGGAGGCGGCTCGTACGGGACCCTCACCTGGCGGGATCGCTCGGCCCAGCTCGCCGCGCTCCGCTCCGTCGAGTCCGACGACCACGAGGACGACGGCAACGACCTCCTGGTGTGGCGGGACGTCACGGACGCCGCCGCCGGGCCCGTGATCCTGGCCGGCCTGGGGCGCGCCGACCTCCCGGACACCCTGCGCATCACCGGCAACGCCGGCATCCGCTTCGGCAGGGACGGCGGCCTGGTCTACGTGGGGCTGGGACCCTGGGAGCGCTCCGACGGGGAGGAGGAGGACGAGACCGGGGAGGAGACCCCGGAGGAGACGCCGGAAGACGCGCCCGACGAGCCCGGGGAGGAGGAGGGGGCCGGCGACGAGGACGCCGACTCCGGCGACGAGGACGAGGTGGGCCCCGCCGACGTGCAGATCTGGCACTGGAACGACGAGCGCATCATCCGGGCGCAGGAGTACTTCGCCGACCAGGACGCCCGGCGCACGTACCTGGCCGCCTGGCACCTGGGCCAGGACCGCCTGGTGCGCCTGGCCGACGAGCTGGACGAGCCCGCCCGCCTGGTGGACGGCGACCGCTGGGCGCTGGTGCCCGACTATGAGCCCTACCAAGTGGATCGGCGTTGGGGGTGGGGGGCCACCGACTGGTACCGGGTGAGCGTGGACACGGGGGAGCGGACGCTCCTGGCCGAGGGGGTGGAGACCTCCGTGACGACCGGGCCCACGGGGCGGGCGGCCCTGGTCCACCAGGGCGACATGTGGCACGCCGTGGACCTGGAGACCCTGGCCCGCACCCCCCTGGGCCCCGACCAGGGAGGACGCTTCACCCGCTCCCTCTTCGACCACGACTACCCGGGCCCCCACCCCGCCTGGGGCGTGGCGGGCTGGCTGGAGGACGAGGAGGGCGCCCTGCTCTACGACAAGCACGACGTGTGGCGGGCGGACCTCTCCTCCGGGGAGGTCACCCGCCTCACCCGGGGGGCCGAGGAGGGCCTCCAGTACCGCATCACCTGGCCGGACCCGGAACGCGGGCCCGCGGCGGACGACTTCCGCGGCATCGACCCGGACGAGCCCCTGTGGCTGTCGGTGCGCCACCTGGACACGAAGGCCTCGGGGTACGCCCGCCTGGAGAGGGGCTCGGTGCGGCGGCTCGTCCTCGAGGACGCCCAGGTGTCATCGCTGGCCAAAGCCCGGGACGCCGACCGTTGGGTCCTGCGCATGGAGCGATGGGACGATTCGCCGGATGCTTTCGTGGGGGGCCGGGACCTGGGAGACCTCCGCCGGGTGACGGCCACCAACCCGTTCCAGGACGGCTTCGCCTGGGGTCGGAGCGAGCTTCTGCCCTACACGACCGGCGCTGGCCACGATCTCCAGGCGATGCTCATCTATCCGGCGGCCTTCCAGGAGGGCCAACGGTATCCCCTCATCCTGTACCAATACGAGCGCCTGTCCGACGGCCTCCACCGGTACCGGACCCCCAGCCAGCGCGACTACTACAACCCCCAGGTCTGGTCCCAGGAGGGTTACTTCGTCCTCATGCCGGACATCGTCTACGAGCCCGGGCGTCCGGGACCGTCGGCGCTGGACGCCGTGGAGCACGCGCTGGACGCGGCGGTGGCGACCGGGCACGTGGACCCTGACGCCATGGGTCTCATCGGGCACTCCTGGGGCGGGTACCAGGCCTCCTACCTGCCCACGCGCACGAACCGCTTCGCCGCCTCGGTGGCCGGCGCGGCCATCACCAACTTCGTCAGCTTCATGGGCGCCGTGCACTGGAACGGCGGCCTGCCCGAAAACGGCCACTGGGAGACGGGGCAGGGGCGCATGGCCGTGCCCTTCTGGGAGGACTTCGGGGGGCACCTGGAGAGCTCGCCCGTCCACGAGATCCACCGCCTGGAGACGCCGGTCCTCCTCATGCACGGCGACGCCGACGGCGTAGTGGACTTCCGTCAGGGGCTCGAGTACTACAACGACGCGCGCCGGGCCGGGAAGGAAGTCGTGCTCCTGGTCTATCCCGGAGCGGACCACGGGCTCAGGGAGGAGGAGGACCAGGTGGACTACCACCGCCGCATCCTGGAGTGGTTCGGCCACTACCTGAAGGGGGAGCCGGCACCGGCGTGGATCACCGACGGCGAGAGCTGGGCCGAGCGGGCCAAGCGGTTGAAAGGGGGGTGACGAGCCTTTTGACGGGGCCCGGATCACGGCGCGTCGCGCCGGGCACCCTCGTGATCCTCGTCGCCGCCTGGAGCTGCGGAGGGGCGCCCGCCGAGAGCGCCGACGCCCGGAGCGCCCGGGAACGGCAAGGTCCGGCGACCGCGGGGACGGCGCCCGGGGACGTCCCGGTGTACGAGTCGCCCCGGGCGCCGGTCCCTCCCGTCGTGGACGGCGTGCCCGACGAGGCGGCGTGGGCCGCGGCCCCCTGGACGGAACCGTTCGTGGACATCCGGGGGGCCGGGCACCCCGCCCCCCGCCACCGGACCCGGGCGCGCCTCCTGTGGGACGACGCGCACCTCTACGTGGCGGCGGAGCTGGAGGAGCCCCACCTGTGGGGGCACATCACCGAGCGGGACGCTATCGTCTACCGGGACGACGACTTCGAGGTCTTCCTGGATCCCGACGGGGATGGGCTCCGGTATTTCGAGATCGAGATCAACGTCCTGGGCACCGTGCTGGACCTGTACCTGGACAAGCCGTACCGGCACGGTGGCCAGGCCGACATCCCCTGGGACATTCCCGGGCTGCGCTCCGCGGTGCGCCTGGTCGGGACGTTGAACGACCCGTCGGACGAAGACGTCGGCTGGACCGTGGAGATGGCCATCCCGTGGGCGGATCTGGTGGCGCCGGGCGGCACGGGTCTCGGGGCCCCTCGCGCCGGGGACCAGTGGCGCGTCACCTTCTCCCGGGTGGAGTGGCCTTTCCGTGTGGCGGACGGCACCTATGTGAAGACCGTCACGCCCACGCGGGAAGTGCCGCACCCCGAGGACAACTGGGTGTGGTCGCCCACGGGGGAGGTGAACATCCACATTCCCGAGCGCTGGGGTGTGGTGCGGTTCGTGGAGCCTGCCGCGCGAGGAGGGTCATGAGGAGACGGAGCTTCATCGGCACCCTGGGGAAGGGTACTCTGGGGATGGGCCTGGCGCCCGCGCTGGCGCCAATGGTGGCGCCTGGCGTGGCGCCTGGGGTGGCGCCTGGCGTGGCGCACGGGGCGACGCACTGGGCGACGGCGGCGCACGGCGTGGGCCGCGGCGCCGCGCCCCGGGACTTCCGCGCCTGGACCTGGGTCCACGGCGGCGGGGACCACGGCCCCGATGAATGGCGGAGGCGCTTCACGCGGGTCCGCGCGGCGGGCGTCCGTGGGGTGCTGGTGTCCGGCGGCGACACGGGCGTGCTGTCCGAGGCGGCCCGTTCGCAGGGGCTCGAGTTCCACCGCTGGATCTGGACCCTCAACCGGAACGGCGACGCCTGGGTCCGGGACAACCACCCCGAGTGGTTCACCGTGAGCCGGAACGGTGAGTCCACGCTGGAGCACCCGCCCTACGTGGGCTACTACCGCTGGGTGTGCCCCACGCGGGAGCCTGTGCGGGAGTATCTGGCGGGCCTGGTGGATGAGCTGGCCGCTGACGAGCGGGTGGACGGCGTGCACCTGGACTACGTGCGCCATTCGGACGTGATCCTCCCCGTGGGGCTGTGGGAGAAGTACGGCCTGGTCCAGGACCGGGAGTACCCCGAATTCGACTTCTGCTACTGCGACGTGTGCCGGTCGGCCTTCCGCGAGCGGACCGGACGGGACCCGGTGGAGATGGATGACCCTCCCTCCGACGAAGCGTGGCGTCGCTTCCGTTGGGACAGCG
>DASWKP010000003.1:0-6848 GCA_036396575.1 Longimicrobiales bacterium
AAGGAGCACGGTGACACCGTGACCTCCGAGGTGACGGTCAAGCAGGCCTACGGCGGCATGCGCGGAGTCAAGGGGCTCGTCTGTGACACGTCCCTCGTCGATCCCTACGATGGTCTCATCATCCGAGGGATCCCGATCGCCCAGTTAGCCGACCGCTCCGCGGAGGAGATCTTCTTCCTCCTGGTGGTCGGGGAGCTTCCCGACGAGAAGGAGCTGAAGGCCCTCAAGGCCGAGTTCGCTGCTCGCTCCGAACTGCCGTCGTACGTCGAGGCGGTCCTCCGGGACATGCCTCCGACGGCGCATCCCATGGATATGCTCGTCACGGCCATCGCCATCCTGGAAGACCAGTCCATCTTCCGCGCCCGCTATGACGAGGGCATGCAGAAGCAGGACTACTGGGACGCGGCGCTGGAGGACAGCCTCAACCTGCTGGCCAAGCTCCCGGGCCTCGCCGCCGCCGTGTACCGCATCCGGTACGACAAGGGTGACCTGATCCCGTCGGATCCGTCCCTGGACTGGTCGGCGAATTTCGCCCACATGCTGGGTAACGACGATCCGGAGTTCGCGGACCTCATGCGGCTCTACATGGTCCTCCACAGCGACCACGAGGGCGGCAACGTCAGCGCGTTCACGGCCCACGTCGTGGCGTCGGCGCTTTCCGATCCGTACTACGCGGTGTCGGCGGGCCTGTCGGGCCTGGCCGGACCGCTTCATGGGCTCGCCAACCAGGAGTGCCTGAAGTTCATCCTGGGCGTCATGGAGAAGTTCGGCGGCGCGCCGACTCCGAAGCAGATGGAGGAGTACGCCTGGGAGACGCTGAAGAGCGGTCGGGTGGTCCCCGGGTACGGTCACGCGGTGTTGCGCGCGACGGACCCCCGCTTCACGTCGTTCCACGCCTTCGGGATGAAGCACTTCCCGGAGGACCCGGTCTTCAAGACCGTGGCCGTGGCTTTCGATGCCATCCCCAAGGTGCTCCAGGAGCACGGCAAGGCGGCCAACCCGTGGCCCAACGTGGACGCCGGCTCCGGCGCTCTGCTGTACCACTACGGCATCACGGAGATGCGCTACTACACGGTGCTCTTCAGCGTGAGTCGCGCCATGGGCATCTGCGCCCAGCTCGTCATCAGTCGCGCGATGATGGAGGCCATCACCCGGCCGAAATCCGTGACGACCGGATGGATGAAGGAGTACGTCGCGGCGAAGAAGGAGCAGGAAGAGGAAGCTCTGGTAGGCGTCTGACGCCGCCAGGTTGATCGACGGACCCGGGCTCGCGAGGGCCCGGGTCCTTCTTTTCTATGGGGATGGCGGGCCGGGGGCGCCCGCCTCGGCGTGGACGATCCGGTACCTGGCCTCGAGGGTGGCGGCGAGGCCCGCCGTGGACAGGGCCGCCGCGAAGACGACGGGCAGCCACCGGAGCACCGTGCCCAGCGCGCGGCGGGCGGGATCGCGCAGGATGAGTCCGTCGAGGGCGAGCTCGGGACCGACGCCGGCGAGCACCACCCACGCCGTGAGGATCCACGCGGCCGCGACGGTTCCCATGGGCCACCGGCCCCTGGGAACGTTGCGGATCTTCCTGGCCTCCAGCCAGAACCAGGTTCCGGCCAGGAGGGCCGCGCCCGGCAGGGTCCAGCCAAGGAACATGCTGGCGGAGCCCGTGAAAGGGCTCTGGACCCAGAGGACCGCCAGGAGGATGAGGAGTCCGCCCCAGAGCACGGCGAGGCCCACGGCCTGGGCCAACGGTTTCACGCCCCGTCCTCGCGCGGCCAGTCGGCCCGTGCGGAAGCGCCGGGATCCACCGAGAGTCCGGTGACGACTCGGGTGACCTCGCGTCCTTCACCCGTCCGGACCTCGACGCGCACGGGGCGATCGCTGGACACCCGCACCCATGCTTTCTCACGGGGCGCCTCCGGCGCCCTGAGGACGAAGCCCGGGGCTGCGGGAGCCACGCATCCCTGAAACGTGCCCGACAGCGTCAGAGCCATCGCCACGGCGGCGGCGGTCGGGGGGGGCGTGCCCTGGAACGTCACGACACCGTCCTCGTCCAGAGGATCGACCCGGACGAGGACGGCGCCTTTCGGGCTTCGGTCCAGATGGATGACCAGGTCCAGCGTGTCGGCGGGCGCCACCGGGGGTCCGTCCGCGGGGAGGGTCGTGGCCGCGCACGTCACCGGCACGAGGTCCGGAACGGACGTGCACGCCGCGAGGAGGGTCGCCGCCACGAGACTCCGGAGGCGGAGGTGGCGACGCCACCGGGCATCACCCGTTGGAACGTGGTGGCTCATCGGGGCTCGGGATCGGGGACCGGGACCGAAACGGACGAGGCGGAGGATCGGTGTCGAGGAGCATCGCCGCCGTGGTGGCCCCGGGCAAGCGTCGCTCGGCGGAGCCTGCTCGGCGGAGCCAGTCGCGCGGCGGAGCCAGGCCGATCAGAATGGACGGTTGGGTCGTGGCCGCCCCGGCCGTGACGGCCGGGAGGCATGACCTACGGTCAGGAATTCCCGGCGGCTTCGGACTCGAGGGTCGCCATGGCGGCGCGGGCCGCCCCCGCCGGGAAGCCGCGCCGGGCCAGATAGCCGTGAAGCCGACGCCGGGCCTTGTCCCGGTCGGGGTCGAAGGGGGGGCCCGCCAGAGCGGCCTGGATGGCGCCGCCTTGGCGCTTGAGCCAGCCCCGGGCCGCGTCCAGAGCGAGGTCAGCGTCCGACGTGCTCTCCTCCTGGAAGACGCCGTCCACGGCCGTCTGGGCCACGGCGTCGTCCACGCCCAGGCGGCGGAGCTCGGAGTGCAGCCCGGCCCGCCCCCTGGGGCGCACCCGGAGGCGTCCCCGGACGAAGGAGCGGGCGAACTCGGCGTCGTCCAGGAAGCCCCGGGCCTCGAGCTCGTCCAGGCAGTCCCGGATGACGGCGCCCGGGAAGTCCTTCTTCCGGAGGCGGCGGGCCAGCTCCTGACGGGCTCGGGCCCGGTGGGAGAGGAGGCTCAGGGCCGCCTCCCGGGCCCGCCACCGCAGGTCGGCGTCCTCTATGACGGACCGGAGCTCGGCGTCCAGGGGATCACCCACGCGAAGGGCCTGGTGACTTACGATCTCCAGGGCGATCTCCAGCCGGGTCCCGTCGTCCAGCTCCACCCGAGCCCGGTTGGGGGGGGAGGGACCGCGGCGAACGACCTGGATGGCAGCGATCCGTGGAGATGGAGTGGGGGGCGGAGTTCGTTCCATCAGTCCTGGAGAAACCATCTCCCCGTGGTGAGATCCTGGTACAGGGTCGCGAGCTGGCCGCTCTCCAGGACGACGGCGTGGTAGGATCGGGAGACGGGTATCCTCCACCACTCGTCCTCGATGCGCCACCTCTCCCGCTCCGCGGCCACGGCGTGCGTCCGCCGTCCCCGGGCGACCTTCAGGGGTGTCCCGCGATCGTCGGTTCGCACCCGGACGGGGCGGGGCTCGTTCAGGGGCCGGAGGCGGGTGGCGCTCTCCTTCACGGAATTCACCGGTTTCACGGGTCGAAGCTCAACAGCGCGTGGCGCCGCTCGGGGATGCGGGACCAGGGGTCCACCTCCACGACCCGGTAGAGAGGAGAGTGTCCGAGTCTCAACTTGAGCTCTCGCACCGCATCCTTAAGGGACACAGGAACTTCTCCTTCCACAAGATCACGCCCGGCTGCTTCCCGGCCGCCCTGGCCGCGGCCGAAGAGTTCCGCCTGGGAGCTGGGAGGTCCGAACTGAAAGACCTCCAGGATGAGAGTTTCCACCGACCGCTGGGGCGGGGACAGGGCAATCCGGGCCCGGAGCGCGAAGGACAGGGTCTCCTTCCTGGCCGTGGGCTCCCTCAGGATCTGCTCCGCCGTCCACGATCCTCCCCCCTCGAGCCGGGCCGCCAGGCGGATGCCCACCACGCTGCGCCCCCGGCGGGCCGGCCGGGACAGCGCCCGCTCCAGAAGGCGGTCCAGGGCCCCGTGCAGGGGAGCGGTCTGACCCACCGGAGCGGGAAAGTCCAGGGAGACCCGGATGGGGCGGGGGCGATGCCAGGGACGCACCGGATCGATGCGAAGAGCCGTGGCCCACGCCCGGGCCTCCCGGCCCTGCGGACCGAACTGGGCCACCAGGGCCGGCTCGGGGAGCCGGGCCAGCTCTCCCAGGGTGGCGATCCCCAGACGCTCCAGCCTCTGGATCATGGTCTCGTCCACGGGCAGGGCCGAGACGGGGCAGCGGTCCAGAAAGTCGGCCAGGTCTCCCTCGGTCACGATGACGGGCCGGCCGGGACCGGCCTCCGCGGCCGCCACCCAGGCCCCGAACTTTCCGGGGGCGAAGCCCGCCCGCGTCGACGCCACCAGGGGAGGGGGAAAGACCGGGAAGAGGGCCCGAAGGGCGCGCCGGATCTGGTTCGGCGGAGAGCCGTAGAGCCGGGCCAGCCCATCCATCCCCAGGAAGACCCGTCCCCGTCCCGCGGGCTCCACCACGGGCGTGAGCCCTGCCAGGATCTCCAGCATGGCCTCTTCGGCGGCGTCGTAGTGGGACGGATCCGGCTCCAGAAGGGTCAGGGAAGGGCACAGGGAGACCGCCTGGCTCACGAGCTGTCCCGGCCGCACGCCCGCTTCGTGGGCCCGCTCCGAGACCTGCCAGACCGTTCGCCTCATCCCCCCCTCGGTGGAGAGGAGGGCGACGGAGGTGGCGTCCAGCTCCGGAGACCGGACCAGCTCGAGGCGGAGCTCGAAGGTGGGAAGCCAGAGGCAGAGAGCGCTCCGGCTCCCCCGGGATCGGATCTCTGGCATCGAGCGGTATCCTCACGACCTCCTCGGACACGGGCGCTGGCCGGCCGGGGATGACGGTCGGCGAGGCGGCGGGGATACCGAAGATAAACCGAATATCAGCCTCGGGCAAGATCCCGTCCTACCCCTGCCTCAGCGCGATCACGCTCCCCGTGACGATGCGCGCGTCGTCGCCCGCCAGAAAGCCGATGACCCGGGCGATGTCCGCTGGCGCCAGCCAGGCGCTCCGGTCCGCATCCGGCATGGCGGAGCGGTTGGCGGGTGTGTCGATGATCTCCGGAGCGACGGCGTTGACCCGGATCCCGTGGCTCCGCAGTTCGGCCGCCAGGGCCTCGGTGAGGCTCACCACGGCCGCTTTGGACGCCGTGTAGGCGCTCATTCCCGAGCCGCCTCGCCGGAGCGGAGGAAACGCGGCCACGTTCACGATGGATCCACCGCCGGTCGCCTTCATGTAGGGGACGACGGCCCTGGAGCACAGGAAGGCCGTCCTGGCGTTGAGGGTCATCATCCGGTCCCATGTCTCGGGCGTCGTCTCCTCCACGGGCGCCATGGCGAAGGCTCCCACGAGGTTGCAGAGCGCATACAGAGCGCCGCCGGCTTCCGCCACCTCCTCGACCCATGCGTCCACCGCCCCGGAGTCCGACACGTCCACCCGGGCCAGCCGCAGCCGCTCGTCGGAGCCCATGGCCTCCCGGAGATCCCGCGCCTCCTTCTCGACGTACCAGGAGACGTGGACCCGGAGCCCCCTGCCGAGGAAGTGCTTCACCACGGCGTTGCCCAGGGCGCCCGTTCCCCCCGTGACGATCACGTTCGTTCCGGCGTTGTCCATGGCCACCCAAAACGCTCAGGGTCCGAGTGCGGGACGCGGGTTCATCTTGATCCCGCTCTCGCGGCCGGGATAACTTCCGGCCGCCTCGCGCCATCAACCCCCTTGGCGAGTCCATCGTTCCGACCCGACCTTCCCGGAGGACAGCCCCGGAGGACGGCCGGGCACGACCTCGGGGAACGGTGGGCGTGCCCATGTGTTGGACATGGATTCCCAGGTCCCGGACCTCTCTCGAGATGCCATGAACATCCGTTTTCTTCCCTCGTCCCGGCTGTCGGGTCACGCGACGGAGCTCCTCGCCGTCCCGGTCTTCGAGACGGCGACGGAGGCCGGCGTCCCCGTCCTGCCCGACGACCTGGACGCTTCGGTCCTGGAGCGCGTCCCCGAGGGAGACGTGCGTGGACGCGTGGGAGCGAAGGTCCTGGCCCACACCGGCTCTGACGGGGGCCCCCGCCGCTTGCTGCTCCTGGGCGTGGGGAAGGCCGCGGATCTCGATGCCGAAGGCATCCGGCGCTACGCCGGCCGGGCGGTACGGGCCGCGGAGGAGTTGAGAGTGACCGAACTCACGCTCCGGGTCCCCGCGGCGGTCGGGATCGGCGCCGACAGGGCGGGACAGGCGGCCGCGGAAGGCGCCCTCCTGGCCGCGTGGCGCTTCAGCGAGCTCAAGAGCGGGGAGGGGATCGAGGGAGACTCGCCCGCGCCCCTCCAGGTAACGGACGTCACGTTGGCCGCACGCGACGGGGACCTCCCGGAGATCGAGATGGGAGGGAGCGCCGGAGCCGCCATCGCCCGGGGGCAGAACCTCGCCAGAACGCTCCAGGCGAGGCCTGGCAACGTCGCCACCCCCTCCCACCTGGCCGAGGAGGCCCGCCGCGTGGCCGCGACCCTCGGCCTCGCGGTGACCGTGCTTGGCCCGGAGCAGCTCGAGGCCGAGGGGATGCGCGCCCTCCTGGCCGTGTCCAGAGGATCGGAGGAGGAGCCCCGGCTCATCGTCCTGGAGCACCGGGGCGGCCAGGAGGGGGATCCGCCCCTGGTCCTGGTGGGGAAGGGGCTCACCTTCGACTCCGGAGGCATCAGCATCAAGCCGGCGTCGGGCATGGAGGACATGAAGTACGACATGTCGGCGGGGGCCGCCGTGTTGGGCGCCATGCACGCCATCGCCGAGTTGTCGGTCGCGGCCAACGTCGTGGGCGTGGTCCCCTCCTCGGAGAACCTCCTCTCCGGGCGTGCCATGAAGCCGGGGGACATCATCCGGACCCGAG
>DASWKP010000004.1:0-2862 GCA_036396575.1 Longimicrobiales bacterium
CGAAGTCGTAGCCCCACACCCGGTCGAAGATCACGTCCCGGGTCAGGACCTGCTCGGCGTTGCGCAGGAGCAGCTCCAGGAGCAGGAACTCGGTGCGGGTCAGCTTCACCGGCCGCTCGCCCCGCCGGACCCGGTAGGATGATGGATCCAGCTCGAGGTCCTCGTACCGGAGCGCGCCGTCGCCCTCCTGGAGGCTCCGGCGGAGCAGGGCCCGGATGCGAGCCTTGAGCTCATCGAGGGCGAACGGCTTGACCAGATAGTCGTCCGCCCCGGCGTCCAGGCCCTCCACGCGATCCGCCACCGCGTCGCGCGCGGTGAGCATGAGGATGGGGACGTCGTTCCCGGCGGCGCGGATCAGCCGGGCCAGCTGGAGCCCGTCCAGGCCGGGCATCAGGATGTCGAGGATCACCGCGTCCGGGTCCTCGGCTCCGATGGCCTTCAGCGCCGCGTCGCCGTCCTCGGCCAGGGACACCTCGTGCCCCTCCAGCCGGAGGGCCCGTTCCAGAGCATCGCGCACGGCGGGCTCGTCGTCCACCACCAGGAGCCTGGCCATGGCGGAAGTATCGCCCGCCAACCTGAGGAAGTCGTAAGGAGCCGGCGATCATCCCTCGTCGTCTTCCGGGAAACCCACGATCGCTCCGCCGAGACCCCACGCAACGGCTCGCCCGATCAAGGCAGACGTTCCTCCTCCGATCAGGCCCAGCAGCGTTGCCAGGGTCCGAGTGGCGACGTCCCCCGGCTCCCTCATCAAGAGCCGTATGAGCCACCCCAGGGTGATGACGACCAAGACCGTCACCAATGGCCACAGCGGGATGGTCCCAACTCCGCTGATGAGTCCACCAGAATGGCCCGCGAACATCACGCCCACAACAGTCCCCACCACAGACCCGATCCACGCTGCCACGAAGACCGGCTGCCCTTCGATCCAGAGATGGGCGATCCATCCGCCAGCAACGGTTCCGAAACCGCCCCCGACGAATGCAGCCAAGAAACCGAGAGGCTGTCGTCGTGGTTCGGCTGGCTCAGCCATCGAAGATTAGTCCAGGAGGCCCATGCCTTTGGCCCAGGAGGTGGCGTAGCCCTCGATCTCCACGGTGGTCATGGACTCGTCGCGCTCCAGGGGCTGGTCGCACTCGACCATGATCGCGTACTCGTCGGCGAACTCCTTGGTCTTGCCGGCTTCCATGGCCGCGGCCTGCGGCCCGTGGTGCAGGCCCTGGGGATGGTGGGTGATGTACGCCTCCCCGATCCCCGTCCGCGAGAAGAACTGGCCCTGGTGGTAGAACAGGACCTCGTCCTTGTCGATGTTCGAGTGGAAGAACGGCACGCGCAGGGCCGTGGGGTCGCCGGTCTCCGTGGGCCTCGGGGCGAACGTGCCGATCTCGAACCCGTCCGAGTCCCAGGTGATGTGGGCGCTGGGCGGGATGTGGTACCGCGGAGAGACCACCGGGCGGAAGTCGGCCACGTTGAGCCGGAGCGGGCACAGGTCGCCCTGCCACCCCACCACGTCCAGCGGATGGAACGGATACACGAGCTTGGTGTACCCGTGGTCGCGCTTGACGCGAACCTCGAACTCGCCTTCCTCGTCGTGGGGCTGGGGCTCGGGCGTCTCCAGGACGCCGGGGTCGAACAGGGCGTGCTTGCCCAGGATGCCCTTGTCCGGGAGCCGGTACTCGCCGCGGCCCTCGATCACGTAGAAGAAGGTGTCGTCCGAGGACGGCGCCAGCCGGTGCGTGGTCCCCTTCGGGACGATCAGGTAGTCCCCGGTGCGGAACCCGAGCGGCCCATAGTCCGTCTCCAGGGTCCCCTCCCCGCGATGCACGAAGTAGCACAGGTCGCCGTCGGCGTCCCGCAGGTACCACGGCTTGGCCTCCGAGAGGCGCGACACGTAGATGGCCAGGTCCTGGTTCCACAGGATGCGCTGCCAGTCGGCGGCGGGATCCTGCTGGTCCTCCGGCTTCAGGCCGTTGAGGTCGTAGGCCCGGGGCACGACCGGCCCCTCCACACGGATCCACGCCGTGGGAGGGTGGGAGCGGTACAGGTGCGAGGCTCGGCCCTCGAACGCCTCCCGGCCGTGCTCCTCCTCGAACGTGCCCTCCGGCAGACCCACGTGGGCCTGCTTGGTGACCTTGCCCTTCGACAGTGGGAACATCCCCGGTCCCTCCTACTTCTTCTTGGCCGCCTTCCGGGCCTCGGCTCGCTCCGTGGCCTGCCGCTGGTCGGCCGCCTTCTTCCTCCGCTGGCGGTCGGCGGCCCAGCGGATCTTCGCTCGGTCTCCTCGTCCCATCCTCAAACCTCCTCTGCGTCTTCGCCCTTGGCCAGCTCCGCGCTGCGCTGGCGGGCGGCGTCGATGGCATTCAGGAACGCGGCCCGCACACCGGCCTGCTCCAGATGCCGGATGGCCGCGATCGTGGTCCCGCCCGGCGAGGTGACCATCTCACGGACCTCCACCGGGTGCATGTGCGTGTCGCGGAGCATCTTGGCCGTCCCGAACATGGTCTGCACGATCAGATCCGTGGCCACGTCCCGGGCCAGTCCCAGCAGGATGCACGCGTCGATCATGGCCTCGGCCAGCAGGGCGAAGTAGGCCGGCCCGGAGCCGGACGTGGCCGTCACCGCATCCTGGTGCTTCTCCGAGAGACGGATCACCCGTCCCACGTTGCTCAGGATCTCCTCGGCCACGGCCAGGTGCTTGTCCTCGGCGTGGGAGCCGGGGCTGATCACGGAGAGGGCCTCGTCCACCAGGACGGGCACGTTGGACATGACCCGGACCACAGGCACGTCGTCGGGCACGCGGTCCTCGATGGTCGCCGTGCGGATGCCGGCTGCGAAGCTGATCACAAGGTGCTCGGGGGTCACCTC
>DASWKP010000005.1:0-3194 GCA_036396575.1 Longimicrobiales bacterium
GGCCCCAGCGCTCGGCCAGGTCCGACAGCCGGGGCGGCGTGTCCCTCCACGGATCCAGGGTCACCACAACGAGCGCCGCTCCGTCGGTGCCCCAGGCATCATCTCGGGCCCGCCGCGCGCTCTCGACGACGACGGGGCAGATGTCGCCGCAATGCCCGAACGCGAACGTGACCAGGGCGGGACGTCCCTCCAGATCCGCCAGGGTCACCCGGTCTCCGCGCTGGTCCACGAGGCCGAGCTCGGGCGCTTCCTGGTCCAGTCGCGGATGATCCGCGGCCGCCATCATCTGGGGGAGGCGAGGCGGGGCCTGAGCCGCGGACGCCCTCGCGACTCGGACACCGGCGCCCGTGAGTCCTCCGAGAACCAGGACGAGAGCCCCTGCCAGGGTGGCCCATCCCGAGGGACGGTCCGTCAGCCACCGCACGCCCCGGAACAGGGGAGCGGGCCAGACCACGACGAGGAAGCCCAGCATCCCCATGGGCTGCCCGATCAACAGCATCCACCCGGAAACGTCCGGAAGGCCGTCGGGTCCCGCGTTGAAGCAGACCGCGCGGGCGCGGGCCAACCATTCGGGGGGCGCACCCGCCGTGGGCCACAGGGCGAGAGCCCACCACGCGGCGGTGACCGCGAGGATGCCCAGGAGCGCGAACAGGGTCAGCCGCGCGCCCCGGTCGAGGGTCGCTCGGCCCACCTCAGCCCACCTCCCACACGAACGAGAGGAGCGCCCAGTTCGCGAAGTAGTACACGACGAACGCCACGAAGAAGACGCCGACCAGCACCACCGTCCCCGGTACCGGGCCCCAGCGTCCGGGCGCGGGCGGATCCTCGTCGGTGTCGGGGATCTGGGTCCAGGGGCGATTCACCAGGCCCGGCGGAATGCTTCCGGCGTACTTGGCCTCCTCGCCCGCCGGCAGCGGCTTGCCGAAGAAGACCGAGGTGACGGTGACGAGGATGTAGATCGCGCCCCCGACGATCCCCAGGAGGCCGCCGAGCGCCATGACGGCGATGATGATGTCCACCGCCGGCGAGTACTGCACGTCGAACGGGGCGCCCGAGAACGTGACGTCCCAATGGCGGCGCGGGATGCCGAACGTGCCCGCGAAGGTCATGGCCAGGCTGAAGATCAGCATGCCGATCGCGAAGACGTACGGCTGGATCTTCGCGAGGGGGTAGAAGGCGATCCGCTTCCGGAAGATCAGCGGGATCACGTAGTACGTGGCGCCCATGAAGGCCATCGCCGTGCCGCTCACGACCGTGGCGTGGAAATGACCCGGGATCCGAAGCGTGTTATGGGCGATGATGTTGATCTGCTCGGTACCGAAGGTCACGCCCGTGATACCGCCCACGAAGCCGAACACGACAACGCTGAAGACCAGCGAGCTGAAGCCCGGGTCGTCCCACGGCGCGCGCCGGAGCCAACCGAAGACGCCCTGGGTGTAGCCCCGCAGGCGCTGACCCATCTCGACCCCGGCCGGCACCGTGAATCCGTGGATCATGCTGGCCAGCACGGCCATGTACATGAAGTAGCTGGTGTTCCAGACCTTCCAGGCGGCGCCCATGCCCGGGTCCACGAGGAGGTGGTGGGCCGAGGCCATCGAGATGAAGAGGATGTAGAGGACGAACGCGACGCGGCTGATCTTCTGGCTGAGCACCACGCCACCCACCGTGAAGGTGGCCAGCAGATACCAGATGGAGACCATGGCCGCGACGTTGATCTGCTGGGACGAGTGACCCAGCCCCCACCAGACCAGCCGGTAGACCTGGGGGTCCACATCCATGAGGCCCATGGACCACAGCCAGGTAGGGATGTAGATGGCCGCGCCGTGCAACAGCGTGATCACCGCGATGATGGCTGCGGTGACGGCCCCGAAGGTGACCAGCGGAACGGAGCCCTCGTACGTCTTCTCCCGCTTGGCCACCACGAGGGTCGCGAAGAAGATCCCGACGGTGAGCAACGCCCCGACCGCGAAGAGGATCACCCCCAGGTAGAAGTTGGGCGTGGCCCTCAGGGGGACGTAGCTCGTGAAGAGGACGTCGGCCTGGCCGGTCCACATGGTCCATTCGACCAGGCCCGCTCCCGCCACCATGGTGCCGAAGGCCGTCCAGGCGAGCTTCGGGGCGGGTACCCGGGAGTTGAGCAGGACGGGCCCGGCGAACATCAGGACGGCCATCTCGAAGAAGATGATGAAGAAGATGAGCATGCTCATCCCGTGCACGGTCAGGATCCGGTAGAACCAGACCGCGTCCAGGATGTGGATGGCCTGCCAGCGGGTGAGCAGGACGAGGAGGGCGGCGACGCCCCCGATCAGCAGCGAGACCGTGGCCGCCACGGCGTGCGCCTTGATGAGCCGGTCGGCGTGGCGGTGGATCAGGAGGCCCGTGGAGGGACAGGTGCGGAACCGATCGGCCAGAGCCTGGACGGGACGTCCGGCCTCCGTCACGACGCTCACGGGGCACCTCCCTGGGTCGCCGCGGGCATGACCTCGATACGGCCCACCATCAGGTGGTGGCCGACCCCGCAGAACTCGTTGCAGACGATGCGGAACTCACCCGATTCGGTCGGCGTGACCCGAAGCGCGTAGTCGTAGCCCGGCACCACCTGGAAGTTGATGTTGAACGGGTAGAGGTTGAAGCCGTGGTTCACGTCCACGCTGGACAGGTGGAGCGTGTATTCGGCGCCCTCCTGCAACCGCAGGACCGGCCGCCACTGCCACATCATCCCCATCAGGTAGACGTCGCTGCCCGGCGGGGGCTCCACCACCGGGACGCCGTTGTCCTCGCCGACCTGATAGGTCTCGATGAACTCGGCGGTGCGCTCCCGGAAGTCCGCCGGGTCGACCGTGTGACGGATGCCGGTTGGGTTCTGGCCGCCCTTGAGGTGCCACAGCGGCATCATCGCGAACAGGATCATGCACCACACGAACGCGAGGGCCACCCACGCCTTCTCCGACTTGTGGGCCGGCTTCCACCACACCCCGGACACCGGCTCGAACCCGGTCTGGTACATGGGGACCTCCGGTCAGGGAAGAGGTGCGGGATCCAGCGACGTGATCTCGATCAGGCCCCATCCGGTGAAACAGACGGCCATGATCAGGATGCCGAGGAAGAGGAGCACGAAGGGGCGGTCGCAGAACCGCTGCCCCCAGGGGATCTCCTCGGGCTCGGGGCGGTGGGAGTCGTCCATGGAACCTCCG
>DASWKP010000006.1:0-7919 GCA_036396575.1 Longimicrobiales bacterium
TCCGCGCTAGGCGAAGCTACACCGTCGGCGGGCCCGGTTCGACCGGCCACCCCCCGGCCCCTGCGGCCAGCGGCCCCGGAACTCCCACCCACCGCCTCCACCCCGCCACACACCCGGCCGCAACCACCGATTTGACCGCCCCACCCCACAGGAACGGCGCGACACCTTCGCTCCATGCGTCCGCCGCGCCGAGGACGATGGCGAGGCGGGCCCACCCCATCCCCAGGATGAGGACGTGGCAGAGGGCGAACCCTGCCGCCAGGACCGGCGCCGTCCGCTGCCACCCCCACCCGGCCGACGCCGTGCGGGTGGTCCACCACCCCGCCACCCCGACCCCAACCACGAAGCCCGCCAGGTACCCCCCCGTGGACCCCAGGAGGCGCTCCACACCCGACGCCCCGTCGGCGAAGACGGGCAGCCCCCCCGCCCCCAAGCACAGATAGAGGAGCAGCGCGGCCACCCCCCGCCCCCATCCCAGGACGCCTCCCACCACCACCACGGCCAGGGTCTGGAGGCTCTGGGGCACCGGAGAGCCGGGCACGGGCACCGACAGTTGGGCGCTGGCCGCCACCGCCAGGGCGCCAGCGACCACAGCGAGGATGCGCTTGAAGAGGGGGAGGGCAGGGAGCGGGCTCGTCATGGCCGCCAAAGTAGCGCCCCCTTGCCCGAGCCACCTCCCCGCCTGCCCCCGGCTCCCCGGAGGCGCTTCAGGAGGTAGGCCCGCGGATGACGCCGGGGGCGCGATCCCAAGGCAGTCGACGCCGTGCCGCGCGGCGCGACGACGCCGGCCGGCGCGTCAACCGGGGCGCGGAAAGCGCGCTCAGCCCGCGGAAGCGCGCTCAGCCCGCCGAAGCGCGCCCAGCCCGCGGAAGCGTGCCCAGCCCGGGGAAGCGCGCCCAGCCCGCGGAAGCGCGCTCAGCCCGGGGAAGCGCGCCCAGCGCGCGGAAGCGCGCTCAGCCCGGGGGCGTCAGTCCATGCCGAGCACGCGCATCGGGTCGGTGCGGGTAGCCCGGTGGGCGGGCACGGCGGCGGCCAGCAGCGCCACCGCCAGGAAGAGGGCGGGGATACCCACGAAGGTGGCGGCGTCCAGGGCCTGGACTCCGTAGAGGAGCGAGGACATCACCCTTGCCCCGAGTCCGGCCAGAACCAGCCCGACCAGGAGCCCCGCGCCCGTCATCGTCAGGGCGCTGCCCAGGACCAGGCGCAGGATGTTCCCCGGGCGGGCGCCGAGCGCGATCCGGACGCCGAACTCCGCCCGGCGCCGTTCCACCTGGAAGGCCACGATTCCGTACACGCCCACGAGGGCCATCACCAGGGCAATGGCCGAGAATAGGACAACCGTGGTCGCCTGGCTCCCGGGTCCGCTGGCCCTGGCCGCGAGGCGGGCCTCGATGGTCTCGACCCAGTGGACGGGCACGGAGGGATCGATGGACTGGACCGCCCGCCGGGCGTCACTGGCGGTGGCCAGGGCATCGGCGCGCATCCGCACCGCCATCCCGAAGAACGTGGGAGGAGCGGCGCCCAGCGGCAGGTACAGGTCGGCGTTCCTGAGGCGGCGCGAGCCGGGACCCTCCCACATGACGTCCTCCGCGACCGCCGCCACCGTGGCCTCCTCCCATTCCCCCGGCGCGCCGGTCAGACGGACCCTGCGGCCCACCGCCGGTCCGTCGCCCCACAAGGCGTCCGCCAGGGACCGGCTGACCACGGCGATCCGGTCCTGGCCCTGGTTCCACACGCCCGCGGCGATCCCGCCTTCCCGAAGCTCGATGTCCATGATGGGAAAGAAGCCGGCGTTCACCTGGTGGGCGTCCACCGTCAGCGACGCGAGGTCGTCGCTGTCCAGTGCGGCCTCGGGCGCGACCGCCACCTGGAGGAAGCTCAGAAGGGGAAGCGCCGGCGCCGCCACCGCGACACCCTCCGCGCCCGGCAGCGCCGCCAGCCGCCGCTCGGCTTCCGCGCGGTAGGCCTCCCGGTCCGCGTCCGCGGTGTAGGTCCTCGGATTCAGGGTCACTTGGAGGGCCAGCGGAGCGTCCGTGAATCCGGGGTCCATCCGGCTCAGGTACGCGTAGCTGCGGAGGAGAAGCCCCGCCGCGACAAGCAGGGCCAGCGCCACCGCGACCTCGGCGGTCACCATCGCCGACCCGCCCGGCGAGCGCGCATCCCCGGCGGCGCCCCGGGCGCCCTGCCGCAGGCGGTCGGGGCCCGTCCGTCTCAGGGCCGACCATCCCCCGACCAGGCCGACGACCACAGCCGAGCCCAGGCTCACCAGCGCGCCGAAGAGGACGGCCGTCGCACCCACCCCCACGTCCACGAACGCGGGGAGCTGAACCCACTCCGCCATGCTCTGAAGGGTCCCCGCCAGGAAGCCCGCCAGGCCGTCCGCGACCACCAGGCCCAGAGCGCCCGCCAGCGCGGCGAGGACGACCACCTCGACCACCACGAGGCGCAGGATACGGCCACGGCCGGCGCCCAGCGCCGCCCTCACGGCCAGCTCCCGCCCCCGCCGCGACGAACGAACCACCTGGAGGCTCGTGACGTTGAAGCAGCCGATGAGGAGCAGTCCAACGGCGGAGCCCAGCAGCGCCAGCACCCCCGGGCGGGCCCGCGAACGCCAGCTTTCGGCGATGGGCTCCGACCAGAGGCCGCGCACGCCGTCGGCGGCCGTGTGGCGCCGCGCCAGCCGCGCCCCCACGGTGTCCAGTTCCCGCGCCACCTCGTCGGTTGACACGCCTTGCCGGACCCTGGCCACCACCCGGAGGAAGGCCGCCTCCCGCTCCTCCAGGAACGCGGGGCGTACCGGGTGCTCGGAAGCGTACCAGCGCTCGAGAGGTACCCAGAAGTCCACCACGTCCTCATCGGTGGTGCCCCGGAAGCTCGGGGGCATCACGCCGACGATGCGGTAGGCGTCGTTGGTGGACAGGAGCGATCGGCCCACCACGGCCGGATCGCCACCGAAGCGGTCCTGCCACACCTGATGGGCGATGAGGACCGCCGACCCACCCGCGCCTCGCGCCTCGGCGTCGTCGAACCAGCGGCCGAGGGCGGGAGCCATGCCGAGGATCTCCAGGTAGCCGGGCGTGACGGCCTCCCCACGGAGGCGTTCAGCGGCGTCCGAATCCGGCAACACCATGCGCACCCGCGACACGGCGGCCATCCCCTGGAAGGCTTGGGCCTCCGCGTCCAGGTCGGCGAAGTCCAGCAGAGACAGGTCCCCGCGGGACCGCTCCCGCTCGTCGGCCGCCCACACCCGCACGAGACGCTCATCGTCGGCGAAGGGCAGGGGTCGCAGGAGCACTCCGTACATCAGGCTGAAGGCGGCAGTGGAGGCACCCACGCCCAGCGCGAGCGACAGGATCACTGCGGCGGCGTAAACCGGCCGCCGTGTGAGAGCCCGGGCGATATGCGCGCTTTCCTCGACCCAGTCCTTCATCATCGTCACCGGCGCGTCAGGGCTCCGTCGCGCGGGCCGTCACCGGAGGACGTCCCCCTCCCCTCGAAAGTCACGGGTGCCAGCGTGCGACGGTCATCGTATGCGGTCGAAGCGCAAGGTAGGAGGTGGGTGGCGACCGAACAAGAACCGATCCCGCCGTTGAAATCTCCTTCCAGCCCGGCCACAGGGCATATGACCTGACAATACTCAATGCCCGAGGGGAGGCGTTCCTGGCGACCATGGAGCACCGCGAGGAGGAGCTGGCCCGCTTCCTCGGGGAGGGAATCCCCATGGACGACCTGCGCACAGCCGCGCGAGTCGTACGGGATGTCCGCGAGCGGCTCGGCAGCGACCGGTGGCGGGAGGTCCTGGCGAGGACAGCGGGTCGCCCCGAGGGTGGGTAGAGGGGCCTCGATCCATGCGGTGGGTGGGAACAGCACTCCCGCCCAATGCGGAGGATGGGGGTCTCCGTTCGGTGACACGACCTACGATATCTCGTGGTCATGCCTTCCGCCGACGCCTCCCGCCTCAGTGCGCACGGACTACGGGGAGGATTCGTTCGAGATTCGACGGGCCCTTCCCAGTCCTTCCCAGTCCTTCCCTGGCGAGCGGGCGTGCGAGCGCCTCCGGTGGCCGACTGGTTCGTCTGCCCGTTTGAGCGACGAGCGAGGGGAGTCCTGACGATCGGCTCATGTGACTATTCACCGCAATGCAGCCATGGCCGCCGTCCAGAAGTGGCATGGTCGCGTTTGACGTGATTATTCACCGGAACGCAGCCACGGCCACCGTCCAGGAGTGGCCTGGTTGCGTTTGATGTGATTATTCACCGTAACGCAGCCACGGCCGCTTCGCAGGTTACCCGGTCTGCGTTACCGGCAGAAGGGGTATCCACTTCGTTCGCATCCACTTCGCTCGGATCTCGACAGATCCTTCGCTGACGAGCAGGCGTGTGAGCGCTTCTCGGAGCGCTCCGGTGGCCTGACGGAGTCCTGGCGATGGGCTCGGGGGTGGTGGAGCGAAGCGGATACGCCCGTACGGAGATTCGAACGCCCTCGGGCGACGGAGGGCGAGGTCGTGGCTCGGCCGTCAAAGGCACGTTCGCTCATCCCGATCCATCCGCGGCGCCGCTCGGGACGAACGCCACAATGCGCAGGGGCCCGCCGCTCCCTCCCTCGATCTTCATGGGGAGGGCGACCACGAAGGCGCCGGCCGGGGGAAGGAGGTGGAGGTCGGCCACGTTCTCGAACCCTACGATGTTCTCGGCGTAGAGGGTGATGTGGGCGCGGAAGTCCCGCGACTGCCCGTAGTCGATGCTCGGCGTGTCGATCCCCACGGCCACGATGCCCCGGTCGTCCACCAACCACTGGGCCGCCTCGGGGGCCAGCCCCGGAAAGTGGAGGCTGGGAACCGCTTCGGGTCCGGTCAGGTCGGTGCCCAGGTACGCGGCACGGTCCCCGTACCGGTCCCCCCACCCGGTGCGCAGGAGCAGGATGCCGCCGTCGGGAAGCATCCCGTGCGCGCCTTCCCACGCGGTGAGGTCCTCCACCGTCACCAGGTAGTCGGCGTGGGCCCGGGAGGAGACGTCCACCACCGCGGCGGGACCGATGAGTCCCTCCAGAGGGATCCGGTCGGCCGTGAGCCGCCCTTCCGCGAAATGGATGGGTGCGTCCAGGTGGGTGCCCCCGTGCTCGGCCCCGGCGAAGGCGTAGGAAGCGTAGAACCAACCGCCCTCCGTGGGGCCGAAGGCGAGCTGCTCCGTGCGGAAACCCACCGTATCCGTGGGCCAGTAGATTGACGAGGCGGAAAACGGATGGGTCAGGTCCACCCACCGGCCCCCCGTGCCGTCGAAGACCGACGAGAGGTCCGGGGTGGGCGGGCGACATGCCGCCAGGGCGAGAGCGGCGACGATGAGTGGGATGCGGCGCATGATGTCCCTCATTGGGTTCCGGCGAACAAACACCAACGCGGCGATCACCATATCCTCTCCGGGCCCGGGAAGTACAGGACCGGCGCCGCGTGCCTTACCCGCTCCCTTGGGCGATCGCGGACACCACGCGACGCATGGCCTCCTCCACGTTCACCTCGCCACGGAGATACGGCGTCCAATGCACTCGGATGGGCTCCACATACTCCGTAGTACGCCTCCGTGCCGAGCCAACCGGCACGCTCCGCCTCCGTTCGTGAGGCTATGCACGCCGCTTCCTCCTCGGCCGGCCCGTCCTCCTGAACGCGCCAGTACAGGTAGTCGTGGAGGTTGTGCCAGAAGTCGACGTGGAAGGCATAGCCGGGCGCGCCGTCAAGACGAGGGGATCCTGGAGAATCTAGCCCCGCGTCTCCGCCGCGATTGTACGAATCGGCATGTCGCTTGGGATGGGAATGTCAGCCGCCGCCCGGCTCCCCTTCCTCGGCTTCGTCACCCGTGATGGCGAGGAGCAGGGCGGTGTCCTCAAGGGCCCGGATGTCCTGCGCGTGCCCGGGCCCGAAGTAGAGGAGCTGGCCCCGGCCGATCTCGAAACGGTCGTCGTCGATCCTGTAGCGGAGCCGCCCCTCGATGGGCTGCAGCGTCATGGGGGAGTCGGCTTGGTGCGTCCCCACCTCCACGCCGTCGGCTAGCACGACGAGGGTCAGGCGCAGAGCCCCCTCCTTCACGAGGGTGCGCCCGGCCCTCCCGGAGCGGGCATACCCAGGATCCTGGCGAAGCTGTTCGATCTCGGCGCCGAGATCGAAGGTGAGGTTGGGGCCCGTCAGCGCGCGGGACATGGGTGACATCGGCGTTTCTCCATCCCGGGCAGAATCAGGCAGCTCCGGTAGAGCTTAGGCCCCCGGCGGCGGGGACGCCAGATTGGGTAGGCTCCGGGGTAGGCTCCGGCCACGCAGCGCACAAAGGCGCACTCGGGGCGGCCGGAGCGGGCCCATGGCCCATGGCGCATGGCCCATGGAGGAGAACAGGCCCTCACCGGGGGGGCTCCAAGGTTGCGCGCGAGGGCAGGACGAGGTGGGCCTCGCTCGGATCTCGGAACGCGTTGGCCTCATGGAGCACCGCGAGGGCGTGGTCCAGGTCCTGGAAGTCTATCCGGAAGACGAGTTCCTGCGCCCGGTCCAGCACGCGAAGGAATCCCTCGGAGCGCCCCTGGCGGGTGAGCGAGCGGAGCGACAGAAGGTAGTCCTCGCGGCAGACGGTCGGGATGACGATGCGCTCCTGGTCCTCGGCGAGGAGTTCGGCGTTGGTCATGAGGCGCGCGATCCGGCCGTTGCCGTCCAGGAACGGGTGCACCTCGCTGAGCAGGAACATCATGAACGCAGCCCTGGCGAAGGGGCCCTGGAGGGAGCGGAATAGCTCGTAGCCGCACCGGAGCGTTCCCACCACGAGCTCCGGGGCGACGAACGCCGTGTCGCCGGCGAAGTTGGCCTGCGCCTTGAAGTCCCCCGGACCCTTGTCGGGGCGGGCGGCCATGATGACCTCGTGGCGGCGCCGGAGGCAGGTGAGGAAGTCCCCGAAGTCGCGGCGCGCGTCGGCCGCGCTCAGGCGCATCTCATCTCGACTCGAGGCGATGCGGAAGGTGCCCAGCACGTCGTGGGCGTCGGCCAGTCGCCGCTCGGGGATACGGCCCTCGAAGACGATCTCCCTGGCCTCCTCCACACCGAACTCCGTCCCCTCGATGTAGTTGGAGAAGTAGGCATCGACGAAAGCCACGTTCCGAAACGCCGACGCCGACGCGGACGCCAGGGGGCGCGGCGTCTCCGGCCAGGCGAGCAGCGCCGCGTGCAACTCCTGGAAGCGCTCCAGACGGTCCGGGTCGTACGGCTGTCCCGCGCGCCGCGCCCGGGCCGCCGGGGCCGAGATCGGTCCGGTCCGGCTCCCCAGGATTGAGCCGATGATGTCGACGAGGGCGCGCAGCTCCTTCTCGGCCCCCAGGACGGGGGCGATCTGCTGAGCCTGGTCGCGGAGCGCGTTGGCCTCACCCTCCCCCGAAACGCGGATGAGGCGCTCGATCCGCCGCTCGATCTCCTCCCGCGGAAGACCCCGCGCCCCGGCGGCCGTGGCCCGGGATGGGCACAGGCACTCCAGGAAGGCACGCGGGCGCGAGGCGAGCCAGAGGCGGCTCACGAAGCGGGTGTCCCCATCGAGGGGACCCGGCCCACGGATCTGCCGGATGGCCAGCCCCGGCAGCTTGAGGATCCGGTCGTAGCCGGCCACGAGCAAGATGCCGCCGTTGCTACTTTTGTCGCAATAACGGCGCGTGAGCAGCCCAGTTTGCCATCTTCGAACCGGCGCAGCTTCGCCGACAGTGGGCTCGGAAGCACCGTGCGAGTCATCTCTGGCGTCCCTACGGCTCCCCGCCCCGTTCCTCCATCCGAGCGGCCAGGCGCGAGACCCGGAGCTCGACGCGCTTGATGTCGCGGGTCACGGCCAGCCGGACCATCTCCAGCCAGTACCAGATCTTCACCGCCAGGATGAGGCCGATCGACAGCGCGGCGGCGCCTCCCC
>DASWKP010000007.1:0-5482 GCA_036396575.1 Longimicrobiales bacterium
CGGGGCTCGGGGAGTCACGGCCCAGGTGGCGGGGGACACCGTGACCGCCGCCTCCGTCCAGGAGTCCCCGGTCGAGCTGGTGCCCCCACCCGCCGTCTCCCCTGGAGGTGCCTTCCTGCGCTCCGTCCTGGTGCCCGGCTGGGGACAGGCGGCGAATGGGGCCTACAACCGGGCGGGGTTCTACCTGGTGGCCCAGTCCGGGACCGTGTGGATGATCTCCCAGATCCGGCACCGCCTGGGGTATGCCCGAGGCGTCCAGGATCTGCGGCGGGAAGACGCCGAGGCGTCCCTGCGGGCACAGGGGGTGACGAATCCGGACTCCCTCCGCTTCCTGGTGGAGGAGGACGAGGCCGTGCAGGACGCTCAGAGCCTCATCGATGCGCGCCAGCAGCAGTTCGAGGACTGGCTGGCGCTGGGCATCTTCATGGTTCTGCTCAGCGGAGTGGACGCCTTCGTGACCGCCCACCTGTCGGGGTTTCCGGAGCCCGTCGAGCTTCAGGCGGACGTCCTGGGCTCGGGCGCGGTCGAGCTGGGCATCTCCATTCCCGTCGGGGGCGGGCGAAGGCGCTAGTGGCTCGATTCCGAAGTCCCGCTGCATTCGAGTGGCGCTGCATCCGGTGTGGACGGCGTCACTCCTCCTCGAAATAGCGCTGCTATTCCTCGTCGTCCTTCCTTGCCACACCGGCGCTTCGCCACTCTCGGTGCTGACACGGGACTTCGGAATCGAACCACTAGGCGTCCCACTCCGACGACGCACTCAGCCCCCCGCCTTTCCCTCCCACTCACGCAGATCCGGAGTCTTGCCGGCTTCCAGGATCAGGTAGGAGTGGTGGCGGACCCAGTCTCCCCCGTTGATGTAGTAGCGTCCCTCGTCCACGTTCCGCATCAGAGGGATGTGGGTGTGGCCCAGAATGACCAGGTCCAGCGCCGGGTCCTCCCGCAGCTTCCCGATGGCCCACTCCTCCAGGGCCCGCGATCGGTTCCGGTCCCCCTCGGTCGGTCCGCCCCCCCGCTCCTCGGTCTCGGACACGCGGCGGGCCACCCACGCCCCGATGTCGGGGTGCAGCCAGCGGAAGGCCCATCGGGTGACGCGGCCGCGCAGAACCAGCCGTAGAGCGCGATAGCCGAGGTCTCCTCGCCCGAGGCCGTCGCCGTGGGCGAGGAACGTCCGGTGGCCCGCCAGATCGAGGATCACCGGAGAGCGGTGGAACGTGACGCCGATCTCGTCCTCCAGGAAGGAACCGCCCCACCAGTCGTGGTTGCCCCCCATGAGGTGGATCGGGACCCCGGCATCCACCAGACGCGCGAGGGCTCCGAGCACCCGGGTGTGCCCGCGGGGCACGGCCTGGCGGTACTCGAACCAGAAGTCGAACAGGTCGCCGTTGAGGATGAGCTCGGAGGCTCGATCGCCGACGTGCTCCAGCCAGGAGAGGAAGCGCCTTTCCCGGTCCCGAGAGATGGCCCCCAGGTGCACGTCGCTGGCGAGGTAGGTGGGGCCCGAAGACATAGCGCCCGAAGGTAGAAGCCCCGGGAAGCGCCGGACAACCCCCCGGCCCCGCGGCCCACCCTACGGCCGGGGCGGCCGAGGCTTTACTATAGTACCTTCGCGGGTCGGCTCGAGGCGTTGGGTCGGCGGAGGTCGCAGGGACGCCATGGACGGAGCGAGCTCGGGATGGCACGGGAGTCGAAACGCCCGGGGATAGCGCCGGGAAGCCCAGGAGCGGGCCGCTGCACCGCACTGGCGGCGTTGGGCCTGGTGTCGGCGACGGTGCTGGCCAGCGGGTGCGCCACGCCGCCGCCGCCCCCCGAGCCTCTGGACGCGGGCCGGGTCGCCCTGGTGGCCGAGTCCCGCACACAGCTCGATCGGCCGGCTCGCATCGTCTTCCAGTGGAGCATGAGCGAGCAGGGTGTCCGATTCAGCGGCCGGGGCATCGCCCGGATCGAGCCACCATACCGGGCACGCCTGGACCTCTTCCTGCCGGGTGGGGAGACCATCGCGCGAGCGGCCCTGGTAGGGGATGATCTGCGGATTCCGCCGGGTGTGCCCGAGGGTATGATCCCGCCCGGCCACCTCCTGTGGGGTACGCTGGGCGTCTTCCGGCCAGGGATCGGCTCCGCGCTGCTGGGCGGAGAGGATCGGGGGTCATCCGGCACGATGCTGCGCTACGGCTTCGCCAACGGCGACGAGATCCGGTATCACCTGGCCGGGGTACGCATCCGGCAGGTCGAGCTCCTTCGGGGGGGCCATGTGGTCCAGTCCGTTGAGCTGGAGATGGAGGACGAGGGGCGTTATCCCGTGGAAGCGAGGTTTCGGGAGTTGGGCGCCTTTCGCGAGTTGACGCTTTCGAGGGAGTCGGTGGAGTATGTGGAGTCCTATCCGCCGGACATCTGGAATCCGACCCGTTAGGTGGGTCGCCGCGCTGACCATGGGCCTCGTGGTGGCGGGCGTCGCGGGCTGCAACTACAGCCTGCGCGGGGGGAGCTTTCCCGGCCACATCCGGACCGTCGCCGTCCTCCCGTTCGAGAACGAGACGACGCGGCTGGAGCTCACGCAGGAACTCTTCGACATCATGTCCCGCGAGCTTCCCAGGGCCCTCGGCGTGCGAGTGGCGGGGGAGGAGGTCGCGGACGCCGTGGTGCGGGGCCGGATCACACTGTACAACCTCGGGACGCCCAGCTACCGCGCGGCGGCCGGGGGCGAGCGGGCGGAGGTCCTCCAGCGCCAGGTGACCATCGGCATCGCCGTCGAGATCGTCGACCTCGTCGAACGCGTCATCCTTTGGGACAACAGTGCCCTGCGCGGCGAGGGCCAGTACGCGGAGCAGACGCAGACGGAGGAGGACGGCATGCTCGTCGCTCTGGACCTGCTGGTCCAGCGCATCGTGGACGGGGCCCAGTCCAACTGGTAGCGGCGGTTCGGCCATGACCACCTTCAAGCTCGGCACCCGCGGGTCCAGGCTTGCCCTGACCCAGAGCGACTGGGTGCGGAGGCGAGTCGAGGAGGCCTCGGGCGCCAGGGTGGAGTTGGAGGTCATCCAGACCACGGGTGATCGCGACCAGGAGCGCCCGCTCCCCGAGATCGGCGGCAAGGGGCTCTTTACCATGGAGCTGGACCGCGCTCTGCTGGCCGGGGAGATCGATTTCGCGGTGCACTCCCTGAAGGACCTGCCCACTCAGGCCGAGCCGGGCCTGACCGTCGTGTGCGTTCCGGAGCGCGAGGATGCACGGGACGTCCTCCTGGGCCCCCGAGGGGAGGGCGTGAGCCTGGCGACCCTGCCCGAGGGCGCGGTGCTGGGCACCAGCTCCCTCCGGCGCCAGGCACTGGCGCGGGCCTTCCGTCCCGACCTCGACGTGAGGGACATCCGCGGCAACGTCGACACCCGCCTGCGCAAGCTGGACGAGGGCCGCTACGACGCGGTGGTCATGGCGGCCGCGGGAATCCGGCGGATGGGCCTGGAGGCGCGCATCGGGGAGTGGCTGGAAAGCACGGCGTGGCTGCCCGCGCCCGGGCAGGGGGCGCTGGGCATCGTGGCCCGGGATGGGGACGACGTCGTGGGGCGGGCTCTGGCGAGCCTCCGGCATGACCCCACCTGGCAAGCGGTCCGTGCCGAGCGGGCGTTCCTCGCCGCGCTCGAGGGAGGCTGCCAGGTTCCGATCGGAGCCCTGGGGATGCCGTACCAGGGCGGGCTGCGGCTGTGGGGCCTCGTGGCCAGCCCCGACGGCAGGAGCGTGGTCCGAGGCGACCTGACGGGGCGGGCCGAGGATCCGGAGGCGCTCGGTGGGGAGTTGGCGCGGCTTGCCCGATCCCGGGGTGCCGCCCGCATCCTGGACGAGCTGGCGGCGGCCGCGTCGGACGCCGTGGGCGAGTGAACGCCGGAGCGGCGGGGGCCACGCCGGGCCCGGCCTCCAAGGTTCTGGGGCGTCCGGCGCTTCTGGAGCGGTTTGGACGCCCGCGCTCGCTCCGCGTGGTCTTCACCAACGGCTGCTTCGACCTCCTGCATGCCGGTCACGTCCTCTACCTGGACGCCGCCCGTCGACTGGGCGACGTCCTGGTCGTGGGGCTCAACACCGACGCCTCGGTCCGGCGCCTGAAGGGGCCGTCCCGCCCTCTGGTGAGGGAGCGGGACCGCGCTGTCGTTCTTGCCGGCCTGGCCTCGGTGGACGTCGTCACGCCCTTCGACGAGGACACGCCCGCCGAGCTCATCGCGGCCCTCCTTCCCGACGTGCTGGTCAAGGGTGGCGATTACGACCTGGGCGGAATCGTCGGCCGCGAGGCGGTGGAGGCGTCCGGGGGGCGCGTCGAGGTGATCCCCTTCGTGGAGGGCCACTCCACCACCGAGCTGCTCCGTCGCGTACGCGAGAGCCAATCCGATCCCGAGGCTGTGCCATGACCGCCCGAAGGTCCGATCGTCACAACCGCGAGCTGCGGCCCATCAGCCTCGAGTTGGACCCGGCGCCGTATGCCGAAGGGTCCTGTCTCATCTCCGCGGGGAGCACCCGGGTCCTGTGCACGGCGTCGGTTGTGGAGGGCGTCCCTTCCTGGCGCGACCCACGGGGGCCGGGCTGGGTGACCGCCGAATACGCCATGCTGCCGCGCTCGACCCACACGCGGACGCCGCGGGAGCGCACGGGCGCCAAGGGCCGGACCCAGGAGATCCAGCGCCTCATCGGCCGCTCCCTCCGCGCGGTAGCGGACCTGGCGGTCCTGGGGCCGCGGACCGTGACTCTGGACTGCGACGTGCTCCAGGCGGACGGTGGCACCCGCACGGCCAGCGTCACCGGGGCGTGCGTTGCGCTCCACCGGGCTGGCGCCCGGCTGGTGGACCGGGGTCTGGTCGAAGCCAACCCGGTGACGGACCTGGTGGCCGCGGTGAGCGTGGGCATCGTGGACGGGGAGTTGCGCCTGGACCTGGATTACCCCGAGGACTCGGCCGCCCAGGTCGACATGAACGTGGTGGCCACGGCCTCCGGCGGGCTCGTGGAGGTGCAGGGCACCGCCGAGGGAGTTCCGTTCCACCGCGCCGAACTGGACGAGCTTCTGGACCTGGCCATCGAGGGGATCGGCCTCCTCAACGCGGCCCAGGCCGGGGCTCTCGACCTTTGACGACACTCCTTGTGGCTACCCGGAGCAGCGACAAGCTCGCCGAGATCAGACGCATCCTGGCGCCCATCTCCGGGCTGGAGGTGGTGGACCTCAACGACGCGGGCATCCCTTCCTCCCCGGACGAGGACGGCATCGAACCCCACGACACCTTCGAGGACAACGCCGCGTCCAAGGCTCGGTACTTCCAGGCACTGGGTGGGCTTCCCACCGTGGCGGACGACTCGGGCCTGGTGGTGGACGCCCTCGGAGGTGCTCCGGGCGTCCGCTCCAAGCGCTTCGCGCCCGAGCGGGGCCTCCAGGGCGAGGCCCGGGACCTGGAGAACAACCGACATCTCCTGGAGCTGCTCCAGGGGACCCCCGAGGAGGAGAGGACGGCCC
>DASWKP010000008.1:0-5694 GCA_036396575.1 Longimicrobiales bacterium
ACTTGACGCCTGCGTGCGGGCCGGGGCGAGGGTGGCGGAGGCGGGGGAGTTCACCCGGCGGGCCTACCTGAACGGGAAGCTGGACCTGATCCAGGCCGAGGCCACGGCGGACCTCGTCGAGGGGCGAAGCCGGGCCCTCCACGGCGCCGCCATCCATCAGCTCGAGCGTGGGCTGTCGGGGCGCATCTCCGGCATCCGGGAGCGCCTCGTCCACGTGGAGGCCCTCCTCGCGCACCATCTGGACTTCCCGGAAGAGGACGACGCGCCCGTCGACCGGGGCGCGGTCGCCGCGGAGGCCCGTGGGGTGGAGCGGGAGCTGAGCCGGTTGCTGGAGACCGCGCCGGAGGGGGAACTGTTGCGCGAGGGGGCCCTGGCCGTGCTGGCGGGCCGGCCCAACTCGGGCAAGTCCAGCCTGTTCAATGCGTTGGTGGGAGAGGAGCGGGCCATCGTCACCGAGCTGCCCGGGACCACGCGGGACGCGGTGGAGGCCGTCGTTTCCCTGGGGGGGTTCCCCTTTCGCCTGGTGGACACGGCCGGGCTGAGGGAAGCCGAGGGACCCGTGGAACGCCTCGGAATCGAGGTGGCGAGGCGCTACCTCGCGCGAGCCGACGTGGTTCTCCTGTGTATCGAGGCGGGGCGGGAGGCGGGGGCGGACGAGGATCGCTTTCTCGAGGAGCAGGAGGCCCCCGTGGTGACCGTGCGTACCAAGGCTGACCTGGCCATGGAGGCCGGCGGCTTTGGAGACGTTCCCGCCACTGCGGCGCTCGAAGGCGACATCAGGATCTCCGTGGTGTCGGGCGAGGGTCTCGGGGGGCTCAGGAAACTTCTGCCGAGCCTCGTGTATCGAGGGCTCGTCCAACTCGGTGGCGAAGCGCCGGTCCTGACCCGAGCGCGGCAGGCGCGGGCCGTCGAACGGGCGCGGGACGAGGTGGGGCGATTCGCCGAAGCCGTCGAGCAGGGCGTGCCCGCGGAGGTCGCCGCCACCTACTTGCGACCCGCCGAGACGGCGTTGGAGGAGCTCCTGGGCGTCATCACCCGAGAAGAGGTGCTGGACCACCTCTTCGGCACCTTCTGCATCGGCAAGTAGCGGACCGGCGACCGGAGGAGCGCGCAGGTGATCGAGCGGAGGGCGTACCTGGTGAGCGGCCGCGTACAGGGCGTGGGCTTCAGGTGGTGGACCCTGGGCAAAGGCCGAAGGCTCGGACTGTCCGGCACCGTCAGGAATCTCCGGGACGGATCGGTGGAAGTCCGGGCGGCGGGCCCCGCCGAGGCTCTGGACGAGCTCGAGCGGTGGCTCAGGCAGGGACCGCCGGGAGCCCGAGTGGACGGCGTGCGCGGAGCGCCCTTCAACGGTGAGCTTCCCGAAGGCGAGTTCCAGGTGGAGTACTAGAAGGTCGCCAGGGTCGCACCGGGGAGGGGCGTTCGCTTTCTCGGCGGCGGCCTGCATTCAACGCGCGCGCGGGAGCACATGGATCGGTCGTACGACGTCATCGTGGTGGGCGGAGGGCACGCGGGCAGCGAGGCCGCCGCGGCTTCGGCGCGTCTGGGCGCCCGGACCATCCTGGTGACGCCGGACCTCTCCCGCATCGCGCAGATGAGCTGCAATCCCGCCATCGGCGGGGTGGCCAAGGGGGTCGTGGCGAGGGAGGTGGACGCTCTGGGCGGCGTCATGGGCCGCGCCACGGACGCGTGCCGGATCCAGTTCCGCATGCTGAATCGCTCGAAGGGGGCGGCCGTGAGGGGCCCCCGGGCGCAGTGCGACCGGGCCCGCTATCCCATCCACGTTCGCCGGATCCTGGACGGGCTGCCGGCGCTGGACCTCTTTCAGGAAATGGTGACCGGGTTGGTGATGGAGGACGGCCGGACGCGAGGTGTGCGCACCCGGGGAGGGTTGGAGCTGGAGGCGCGATGCGTCGTGGTCACCACGGGGACCTTTCTCCGGGGTCGCATCCATGTGGGAGGAAGCGCCGGCGTCGAGGCGGGCCGGGCCGGTGAGGCGCCCTCGGTGGAGCTGGCGCGCGCCCTGGAGGCCGGGGGCCTGGAGATCCGCCGCTTCAAGACGGGCACGCCGCCCCGTGTGGATGGGCGCACCGTGGACTTCGGACGTCTGGAGCGGCAGGACAGCGACCCGGAGGACTTCCGTTTCAGTTCCTACACGACGGAGATCGTGCCCGAACAGCGGCCCTGCTGGCTTACCTGGAGCGGCGAGGCGTTGAAGGAGGTGGTCAGGGACAACCTGACCCGTAGCGCCCTGTACGGAGGGGAGATCTCGGGGCGGGGGCCCCGCTACTGTCCGTCCATCGAGGACAAGATCGTTCGCTTTCCGGACGCGCGGAGGCATCAGGTCATCCTGGAGCCGGAGGGCCTCGACACCACGGAGATGTACGTGAACGGGTTGTCGACGAGCCTGCCCGCCGATGTGCAGCTCGCTTTCCTGCGGACGCTGCCGGGCATGGAGGACGTGCGGATGACCAAGGTGGGCTACGCCATCGAGTACGACTACTTCCCGCCCCACCAACTTCGCCACACCCTGGAGGTGCGGAGCCTGCCGGGCCTTTTCTTCGCCGGACAGATCAACGGAACGACGGGCTACGAGGAGGCGGCGGGCCAGGGGGTCATGGCCGGGGCCAACGCCGCGCTGCGGGCCCAGGGCAGGGAGGAGTGGGTGCTGGGGCGGGACGAGGCGTACATCGGCGTCCTCGTGGACGACCTGGTCACCAAGGGTGTCGACGAGCCGTATCGGCTGTTCACGTCGCGCGCGGAGTTCAGGCTGCTGCTCCGACAGGACAACGCCGTGCGCCGGCTGGGGGCGCGGGCCCGGGAGCTTGGCCTCCTGACCGGTGAGCAGGCTGATGCCCTGGCGGTGCGCCTGAAGCGTGAGGACCGGGTGATGGTGTGGTTCCGGGAGACTCTGCTGCGTCCCGAGGAGGTCAATGACGCGCTCGAGGCCGCAGGCAGCTCCGCGCTCAGGCAACCGGGACGGGCCGAGGAGCTTCTGCGCCGCCCGGAGCTGAGCGCCCGAGCCCTGGTCGACATGGTAAGCGCGGGCTTTCCTGACGGAGAGAGCGACGACGTGCTGACGTCCGTGGAGAGCGAGATCAAGTACGAGGGCTACCTGCGGCTCGAGCGGGAGCGAGCGGAACGCATGAAGGAACGCGAGGAGTTCCGGCTACCCGAGGATATGCCCTACCTGGAGCTTGCGACGCTGTCGCGGGAGGCCAGGGAGAAGTTGGAGCGGGTGCGGCCCGAGACGCTCGCCCGGGCGGGGCGGATTCCCGGGGTGTCGCCCGCCGACCTCCAGAACCTGATGATGGAGGTGCGGCGAAGGGGGCGCGCAGATCGCGGGGTGTCGGCGTAAGTATTAGTGATATAACGACTTACGGCACTTGCCCACGACGTTCCACGTGGAACATCGCCGGCCCCGGGGGGGCGACTCCCGGTGAGGCCGCGGCCGGGAAGCCGAAGTGTTCCACGTGGAACATCACCCGTCGTCGACGTCCACCTGCCGGTGTAGCTCGATCTCGACGGTCGTGGTCACGAAGACGCCCTCGCCTACCGGGAACTCCGTCTCCCCCGAGATGATCAGAACGTCCCCCGTGAGTGTGAAGGCAGCCCGGGAGACGTCAAGCGAGGGGTACTCCCGGTTGAGGACGATCTCATCTCCGTCGACGACCAACCGGCCGATCTCCGTGGAGGCCCCACCGTCGAACGTCAGGGTGGCCGTGTAGAGGCCGGACGGTTGGATGTTGATGAAGAACTGGACTCCCGTCGACACCAGCTCGATGGTGCTTCCCGGCTGGAGAGGGTTGGCTGCGTCCATGCGGACGGCCTTCCAGTTCCCGGCCAGGTCTTCCAGGGCAGTTACAGGCCCCACGAGGTCCGCGTCGCTGCAGGCGGCGAGGGCGACGGCGAGGGCGAGGGCGACGAGCGGCAGCCGGCGGGTGCGGTGGGTTGAGGCCATCGTTGAACCACTCAGCGGTGAAGGGTCGGTGTCCGACGGAGACGAAAAGTGCTCCTGGTGGGAGCGAGGCGTCAAGCCGTCCGTAGCTTTACCTACGCGTGCTCCCCTGAGTATATTCGAAGCCCTCTTCCGAGGAAGTCCTCCTCGCGCTCCCTTCCCCCCGAAAGCCGGTCGGTATGTCCCGGGTCATCGCAATCGCGAACCAGAAGGGCGGCGTGGGGAAGACCACCACCGCCATCAACCTCGGCGCCTCGTTGGCCGTTGCCGAGCAGAGAACACTGGTGATCGACATCGATCCCCAGGGCAACGCCACGAGCGGGCTCGGGCTGCACGGCAACGGTGCGCGCGCGTCGATCTACGACGTGCTCGTGGAGGGGCGTCCGATGGCCGAGTGCGTGGTCCCGGCGGTTCATCTGGAGTACCTCGACCTGGTGCCGTCCACACGCGATCTCGTGGGGGCCGAGATCGAGCTCGTGGGGGCCGGAGACCGCGAAACGATCCTCCGTCGGGCGCTGGCTCCCATCCGGGACGACTACGACTACATCCTGGTGGACTGTCCTCCGTCTCTGGGTCTTCTGACGCTGAACACTCTGACGGCGTCCGACTCCGTCCTCATTCCCATCCAGTGCGAGTTCTACGCGCTGGAGGGACTGAGCCAACTGTTGAACACGGTGCGCTTGGTCCAGCGAGGACTCAATCCAGCCCTGTCGATCGAGGGCGTACTTCTCACCATGTACGATCGCCGCCTGAACCTGTCGAAGCAGGTGGCGGATGAGGCCAGGGAGTACTTCGGGGATCGGGTGTACCGCTCGGTGATTCCCCGGAACGTGCGCCTCGCGGAGGCGCCGAGCTTCGGGCAGCCCATCGTTCAATACGACATCCTGTCGGTCGGGGCCCAGAGCTACCTGTCTCTGGCCACGGAGCTGTTGGCCCGCAGGGGCCTCGACGGGGGAGACATCCCGGAGGGGCTGTCGTGACGAAGGCGAAGAAGGACCGGCTGGGCCGGGGCCTGGGAGCCCTTCTGGGGGACTACTTCGAACAGGAACCCAAGGCGGAGGACTCGTCCCGCGTATCCGTCGACGCCATCGTCGCCAATCCTCTCCAGCCCCGAAGGGACTTTCCCGAAGAGGAGCTGACCGACCTGGCTTCGTCCATTCGGGAGAACGGGCTCCTTCAGCCGCTGCTGGTGCGGCCGGCGCCGACAGCCCCCGGGCGTTATGAGCTTGTGGCCGGGGAGCGTCGTCTCCGCGCCGTCCGCTCCCTGGGCTGGGCGGACGTGCCGGTCGTGGTCCGGGAGGTGGACGACGAGACGCTTCTGGTGCTTGCCCTGGTGGAGAACCTGCAGCGGGAGGCGCTGAGCCCCCTCGATGAGGCTGAGGGCTACCGCACGCTCCAGGAGCAATTCGGCCTGACTCAGGACGAAATATCCCGCTCCGTAGGGAAGGACCGGTCCACAGTCGCCAACTTCCTCCGCCTCCTGAAGCTTCCGCCCTCCATACGGAAGTTCCTCGGGGAAGGGCGGCTCTCCATGGGCCACGCCCGAGCCCTTCTGGCCGTCGAGGATCCCATCCGCGCGGGCGAGCTCGCGCGCCGGGCCGTGGCCGAGGGGTGGTCCGTGCGGGAGGTGGAGCGCAGGGCGGCGGGGAGCCGGGATGGATCCGGCACGAAGAGGAAGGCCGCGAAGGAACGAAGCGGTCGGGATCCGATCGTGCGAGCCCTGGAGGAGGCGCTTC
>DASWKP010000009.1:0-4590 GCA_036396575.1 Longimicrobiales bacterium
GGGTCTGAAGGTGACGTGCCGCCTCGACCGGCGGCGCTATCCGGTGGGCAGGAAAGTGACGGACGCCGAGCTCGCAGCCGTGCGACTGTATCCCAACGCCTTCCACGGCGAGTGGAACTACTCGATCCGTCCGCATCGGCCAACGTAAAGGTTAATGTCTTCCACGTTCTAAACCGGGTCAACTCCAGACCTCCAGACCTCGACTTTGCCCTACCCATCTGATCTGAAACGTCGAGGAACCCCAACATCCCCGCAGTCGAAATGAACCTCACAGACGAATTGCACAGCGGTCTGGCCCGCCTCGCCGACCCGCTTGGCAGGCCGATCAAGCTGGGACTCATCGCGCTTCAGGGCTTTGGAGCACACCAGGTCCAGGGCTCCACCCTTGGTGCCGCAGACCTCGACACCAAACGCGACAAGCGCTCACTCGACGGCGTCTGGATTGATTGGCCCCGTTGGCCTAAATTAGCCACCGTCTGTCCTCGGCAGTCCCAACACCCACCGTCGCCACGCGCCCGCGTCGTCCGATTGCAAAGGAATCCACGTGTCCTCGAACGTCTCTATCGTGCTTTCTGGCTTCACGCTCATCTTCGCGCTCGCCGTTGCGAGCACTCCGGCCCAGAGCCAGGAGACGAGCCCGAACCTCCGCCCCGGAGACCTCGTCGAGTTGCGGGTGTGGCCCGATTCGTCCCTGGGCGGGAGCTTCCGCGTGGAGGACGGCGGGATCATCTACGTCCCGGTCATCGGCGTGGTCGCGGTCGCCGCGCGAAACGTCTCCGCCATTCGCGAGGAGATCCTGACCCGGCTCTCCGTCGAGCTCCAGAACCCCGTGGTCCAGGTCGTCCCCCTGTTCCGGGTCAGCCTCCTCGGCGCGGTGCGCTCGCCTGGCCTTTTCTACGTGGACCCGACCATGACGCTCCTGGATCTCATCGTGCGGGCGGGTGGCTTTGCCCCGGGCGCACGGGGGGACGAGGTCAGGATCATGCGCGGCGACCAGGTCTACCAGTCCGACCTGGAAGCGATCCTCGATGGCCGCGGCGGAGGCGTGGACGTCCCTCTCCAGTCCGGAGACCTCGTGGTGGTGCCCGCGGGAGGGGGCGTCAACGTCTGGTCGCTCCTTCGAGGCCTGGTTCAGGTGACTACGCTGACGCTGACGATCATCAACCTCTCCAACAGATAAACGGCAGATAACGCTCACGAATCCGGATCAGGCCATTCCGTGTGCGGCATCGCGGCGGTCGTAGGGCCCGGCGCGCGGGCGATCGACCTGCCCGCCATGGTGCGGGTGCAGCGACACCGGGGGCCCGACGCCGAGGGAACGTACGACTCCCCGGGCGTGCCGGCGCGCCTCGGGCACAACCGCCTGAGCATCCTGGACCTGTCCGACGCGGGTCGACAGCCGATGGCGGATCCGAGCGGGCGCTACCATCTGGTCTACAACGGGGAGGTCTACAACTACGTCGAGCTACGCAGGGAGCTCGCCGACTCGTGGACCTTCCGCACCGGGACCGACAGCGAGGTGGTGCTGGCCGCGTTCGAGCGCTGGGGATCGGCGTGCCTCCAGCGCTTCGTGGGGATGTTCGCCTTCGCGGTGTGGGACGCCGAGGAGGGGACCCTGTTCGCCGCGCGGGACCGGTTCGGGGTCAAGCCCCTCCATCACTGCCTGGGACCGGACGGGACCCTGGCCGTGGCCAGCGAGATCAAGGCGCTCCGAGCCGCCGGCCTGGCGGCGGAGCCGGATCCCGTCGCGTGGTCCTCCTACCTCGCGTACGGTCTCCACGACCACGCCGAGCGGACGTTCTGGCGGGGAGTTTCGGCCCTCGCGCCCGGGCACTTCCTCCGCTGGAGGGAGGGCGAAGTCTCCATCCGGCGCTGGTATGACCTGGCAGAGGAAGTGGCCGGGCGTGGCGAGGACGCCCGCGACGAGGTGACGGTCCGGGACGAGTACCGGGCCCTCCTGGAGGAGACGGTTCGTCTCCGTTTTCGCTCCGACGTCCCCGTGGGTGTGTGCTTGAGCGGGGGAGTGGACTCCTCCCTGCTCCTGGCGCTCATCCGGGACGCCAGGGGGTCGGACTCGGAGGTGAACGTCTTCACCTTCACCGGCTCGGACGGGCTCTACGATGAGGTGCCGTGGGTGCGGCGCATGCTGGCCGGGACCCGGTATCCACATCACGTCGTAACGCTGACGCCCGCGGAGGTCCCGGACCTGGCGCGGGCCGTGCACGCGTCCCAGGAGGAGCCCTTCGGAGGCCTCCCGACCCTCGCGTACGCCGGGGTGTTCAGGAAGGCTCGCGAGGAAGGGATCCCGGTCGTCCTGGACGGTCAGGGCATGGACGAACAGTGGGCCGGCTACGACTACTACCTCGACGCCGCCGACAGCGCCACCCGCATCGTCCAAGGTACGGACGAATCCCCGGTCCGACCCGATTGCCTGCTCCCGGACTTTGCCGCGGCGGCCGAGCCGCTGGCCTTCGATGCGCCTCTGGACGACCCGCTCCGGCGCCTTCAATACCGGGACGTCCGCTATACCAAGATCCCCCGGGCATTGCGCTTCAACGACCGCATCTCCATGCGGGTGTCGGTGGAGCTCCGGGAGCCCTACCTGGACCATCGCCTGGTGGAGCTCGCCCTGGCCCAGAGGGCGTCGCGCAAGATCAGGAACGGACAGCACAAGCACCTCCTCCGGGAGATTGCCCAGGAGCTGATTCCAGGAGGCCTGGCCGAGGTGCCGAAGCGACCCGTCCAGATGCCCCAACGAGAGTGGCTCCGGGGAGAGCTCCGGGGATGGGCGCTGGAGACGATCGAAGCCGGCCTGGATCACTGGGGAGGCCAGTGGCTGGACCCCGAGAGGGTGCGCGCCGAGTGGCGGGCCTTCCGGGATGGCCCCGGCGACAACAGCTTCTTCGTGTGGCAGTGGATCAGCCTGGGGCTTCTGGCCCGAGCGGCCCCGGTCGTCTAAGCTGAGCCGGAGCCGGATACCCCGACCCTACCCAACGGAAGGATGACGTGACCTCCACCCCCCAGAAGCGTTTCCTGGTGACGGGAGGCGCCGGCTTCATCGGGTCCCACCTCTCGGAGCTCCTGGTGGCTCGGGGCTTCCACGTGACCGTTGTGGACGATCTGTCCACGGGCCGGGTGGTGAACATGGCGTCCCTATCGGGCAACCCGGCCTTCCAGTTCGTGAGGGCCAGCATCCTGGACGACATCGTCCTGGACCGGTTGGCCTCCACGGCCGACGTCGTCGTTCACCTGGCCGCCGCCGTAGGCGTGAAGCTCATCGTCGAGCGACCGGTCCATACCATCGAGACCAACATCATGGGGGCCGAGGCCGTTCTCCGGGCGGCGCTCCGCTACGGCTCCCGGGTGGTCATCGCCAGCACCTCGGAGGTCTACGGCAAGGGCGTCCGCATCCCCTTCAGCGAGGACGATGACGTCAGCCTGGGGCCCACCTGCATGAGCCGCTGGGCCTACGCCGCCAGCAAGATGGTGGACGAGTTCCTGGGTCTGGCCTACCACCGGGAGCACGGCCTCGAGGTGGTGCCGGTCCGCCTCTTCAACACGGTCGGCCCCCGCCAGGTGGGACGCTACGGAATGGTGGTGCCCCGCTTTCTTCAACAGGCCCTGGCGGGAGAGCCCATCACGGTCTACGGAGACGGCGAGCAGCGCCGCTGCTTCTGCGACGTCAGGGACGTGGTCGAGGCCCTGGCCGACCTCGCCGAGCACGACGGAGCCGCGGGCCGCGTGTTCAACGTGGGCAGCAACGAAGAGGTCTCCATCAACGAGCTCGCCCAGCGGGTGCAGCGGCTCGCCGGGAGCGCGTCTGCCATCGTCCACATTCCTTACTCCGAGGCGTACGCACCGGGGTTCGAGGACATGATGCGCCGGGTTCCCGACATCTCCCGCACGCGGGACGCCATCGGTTGGTCGCCCACGCGCACGCTGGACGACATCCTGCGGGACACCCTCGCGTATCAGCGGGCACAGCCGGAGGAGGGGGCCGCTTCGGGAGGGGTGGAGTGAATCGACAGGTCCACCGATTCCACCGTCCGTGAGCCCCCGCGACGCGCGAGGGACGGCCGCGGGCAGGCGGCTGGTCCTGATGGCCCACGCCATGGCCCCGGGTCCCGGAGGCCCCGAGGGGCACGTCAATGCCCGGCTTGTGGAGGCTCTCGCGGGCCACTGGCCGGGCCCCGTCACGGTCATCTCCGGCGGGCTCGACCTGCCCGCGGTTTCGGGTGCCCGCGTGGATCACCTCCCGGGTTGGCGCCACTACGGGCTGGGCGAGGGTGGCGAGGGCGAAGCGCCGGGTGGTCGGGCACTCCGATGGCTCAGCGCGTCAAGGAAGGGCGGGGGGGTCGCGGGCGTCCCGGGGCGGGTGGCCAACCGGATGTGCTTCTGGGCCACGGGTCGGGGGCTCAAAGCCAATGGGTGGATCGGGGCCGCCTCCCGGACCTTGGCGAGGGAGCTGGCGAGGGACGCATCGCTGCTGGTCTATTCCCGGGCCCTGCCCTGGGGCTCGATCGCGGCGTGTGCCCGCCTCAAGCGGGCCCACGGCTTTCCCTGGGCGGTGAACTTCAACGATCCGCTCCC
>DASWKP010000010.1:0-6311 GCA_036396575.1 Longimicrobiales bacterium
ACGTCATGGCGGAAGCGCCGCTCGAACTGGGCGGCGCGCTCGAGGTCCACGTCGTCGAGGGCACGGCGCATCTGCTCCAGGGCCTCGGCCGGGATCGGCTGCCCCCCGATGAGGAGTCCCAGCTCCCGCTGGGCCTCGGCCAGCGCGAGCCACAGCCTGCGCCAGGCGCCGTACCGGCGCGCGGGCGAGAACACGGCCTGCATCTCCAGGCTGGCGTACCGCTCCGTCAGCGGGTGCCGATACAGGTTGAGATCCTGGCTCACACAGCGGGCTCCATGCAATCGGTCAAAGTCGAAGGGGGCGGCCTCAACCGCCCCAGACGAAGTCCCGGGCCCCGACCTGCCCTCGCCTCTCGTAGAAGATACGAATCCGGGTGCCCCGGCGAAGGCCGTCGAAGAAGCTCGCCAACTCGGCCGCCGTGTTGATGCGCGCGTTGTTGATGCCGACGATGACGTCTCCCGGGAGAAACCCCGTGTTCGACTGTAGCTCCGGGGAGATGGACACGACCAGCGCGCCCGACTCGGTCACGAGACCCTGCTCCGCCCGCACTTCCTCGTTGACGGTGATGACGTCCAGATCCTGGAGCGCGGTGATCCGCTCCGCTCGCTCGGTGGGGAGGGTCTCCGCCTCCAACGAGATGGGCCGGCCACCCCCTGCCAGGGACAGCGCCAGGGCGTCCCCGGGCTTCAGGTCCAGGAGGACGTCCTCGAGGTCCAGCGGCGCCGTGACGCGGCGGCCGTTGGCTTCCGTGAGCCGGACCCCGGGGCGGATGCCGGCCTCCGCCGCGGGAGACCCGTCCACGACCCGCGCGACCCGCACGCCGCGGGTCCGTCCCCAGTCGTCCGCCGTGTCGGCCTCCACGTCGAAGCCCAGCCAGGCCCGGCGGACCTCACCGAACTCCAGGATGTCCTCGGCCACCCGCAGGACGCGATCGATCGGGATGGCGAAGCCCAGCCCCTCGCTCCCACCGCCGCGGCTGAAGATCGAGCTGTTCATGCCGATGACCTGGCCCATGACGTTCACCAGGGGGCCGCCGGAGTTGCCCGGGTTGATCGCCGCGTCCGTCTGGATCATCCCCAGGTAGAAGCCCTGATCGGAGGACGACGGGACGATGTTGCGGCTCACCGCGCTGACCACGCCCGCCGTCACCGTGGGCTCGGAGCTGGAGATCATGGTGCCGAAGGGGTTGCCGATGGCCACCACCCACTCTCCGGTGATGAGGCCCTGGGACGTGCCCAGAGGGGCCACCGGCAGATCCGCGGCGTTCACGCGGAGCACGGCCACGTCCACGATGTCGTCGTAGCCGACGAGCCGGGCGTCCAGATCCCGGCCGTCCGAGAGGGTGACCATGATGCGGTCGGCGCCCCTCACGACGTGTTCGTTGGTGAGGATGACGCCCTCGGCGCGCACGATGAAGCCGCTGCCGTAGCCGGCGCTGCGCCGGACCCCCGGCCGCACGAAAGGATCGAAGAAACTGCGGGTCTGGTAGCGCTCCGTGCGTAGCACGCTGACCGTGACCACGGCCGGCGCCACCCGACCCGACGCCTGGACGATGGCCGTCCGCCTCGAGGCGTCCAACCCGGCGGCGGCGTCCTCCATCTCCTGGGGAGCCGTCGCGGGTCCGGCGCCCTCCTGGTCGAAGCGCACCGCCGGCGCCTCGCTGGCCAGGGCCACCTGTGGGGCACTTCCCCCCTCGTCGCCCCCGCATGCCATCCACAGGAACGGCGCCAGGATGGCGACGATCGCCAGGGGAGCCCTGGCTCCCCACCGTCCACGTCCCCCCCTCGTCCTGTGCGTCATGGTCGCTCCTCGTCTACAGCTCCTTGCCCAACTTCTCCCAGTCATCCAGGAATCTCTGGAGCCCCACGTCCGTGAGCGGGTGCCTGAGTAACTGATACAGGACTTTGGCGGGCAGGGTTGCGCAGTCCGCGCCCAGGAGCATCGACTCCACCACGTGTTGAGGATGACGGAGCGAGGCTGCCAGGATTTCCGTGTCCAGCTCGTAGTTGTCGTAGATGCGGCGGATCTGGGCGATGAGCTCCATCCCCTCTCCGCTGACGTCGTCGATGCGGCCCACGAAAGGCGAGATGAACGTGGCCCCCGCCTTCGCGGCCAGCAGCGCCTGTGAGGGTGAGAAGCACAGCGTCACGTTCACGCGCACGCTCTCGGCGCGGAGCGCACGGCACGCCCGCAGGCCATCTTCGGTGAGAGGCACCTTGACCACGATGTTGTCGTGGATGGCGGCCAGGCGCCGGCCCTCCTGGATCATCGTTGCCTTGTCCAGGCCCACCACCTCGGCGCTCACGGGCCCGTCCACCGCCTCGCAGATCTCCAGGAACACTTCGGCGGGCTCGCGGCCCGCGGCCGCCTGGAGCATGAGGCTTGGGTTGGTCGTGACACCGTCGATGAGGCCGGCGTCGGCGGCGCGGCGGATCTCGTTCACGTCGGCGGTGTCGAGGAAGATCTTCATGGGTCGCGCGGACTCCAGCGGGAGAAGGAACGGTTCACGGGGGGCCGGCGGCGCCGTCCGTATAGTCGACGCGGGCCAGGAACAGCCCCTCGGGCGGTGCGGGGGGAGACGTCGTGAGATGGTCGGCCCCGGACAGCAGCCCCGGCACGTGCTCCGCGGGGCGCCGTCCGCGAGCCACGTCCACCATGGTGCCCACAAGGTAACGGACCATGTGGTGGAGGTAGCGATCCGCGGTGATGGTGAAGCTCGTGCCCAGCTCCCAGGGGGTCCAGCGCGCTTCGTCCACCCGGCACACGTCGCCCCGGTGGGGCTGGCCGGACTTGGCGAAGGCCCGAAAGGACCTCTCTCCAGGCAGCTCGGCGGCCGCGGCGTCCAGGAGGGCGGGGTCGAGGGCGTCCAGAAGGGGCCAGCACCAGGGCCGCTGGAAGGGAGACCAGGCGTCGGGCGCCTGGCCGATCCGGTACGTATAGGTTCGGCGGATGGCGTGGTACCTCGGGTGGAAATCGGGGCGGACCAACCGCGCGTCGGCCACCCACACGTCCCGGGGCAGGACGGCGTTCATCGCCTTGCGGAGCTCGGCGTCCGACCAGCGCACCGGGACGTCCACGCTGGCCACCTGACCGGTGGCGTGCACACCGGTGTCCGTCCGGCCGGAAGCGACGACGGGACGGCGGCGGCCGGTGAGCCTCTCCACCGCCGCCTCGATGTCTCCCTGGACGGTCCTTCCGACCCGCTGGGCCTGCCAGCCGTGGAAGCGTGTCCCGTCGTAGTGCAGGGTGAGCTGGATCCGGTGGACCTCCTCGGCGAGCGACACGGCGCTAAGGTAGATCCGGGGAGGGACGTGTCAAGCTGGTCGGGCGTCACCCACCGCGGCGGGCGCGAACCCGGACGATTGACCGTCCGGGCGGGGCGTGCGTACCGTTGCCCGTGCGCGCTCCACCTCGCCAGCGACCTGTTCGGGGGATCCACATGAACGACGACGACACGGGCGGAACGGAGGTGCCGCCGCCGGACCTTCCCGCCCTCATCGGGCGAGTGAGCGACGGGGAGGATCTCACCGCTCCGGAGGCCGAAGCGGCCTTCCACGCCTTCATGGGCGGGACCGTGGGCCACATTCCCATGGCGGGCCTCCTGGTAGCGCTCCGGGCGAAGGGTGTCGTGCCCGCCGAGGTGGCGGGCGGGGTGAGGGCCCTGCAAAGGGCGATGATCCCCGTGGAGGCCGCGAATCCCGAAGCTCTGGTCGACACGGCGGGGACGGGAGGCGGCGCGGTGACGACCTTCAACATCTCCACGGCGGCGGCGCTGGTGGCCGCCGGGGCCGGGATTCCGATCGCCAAACACGGCAACCGTTCCTTCACGTCCCGGAGCGGCAGCGCGGACGTCCTCGAGGCCCTGGGGGTGCGCATCGACCTGGAGCCCGAAGCGATGGCGGCCATCCTCGCCGAGGTGGGCATCGTCTTCATGTTCGCGCCCCTGCTGCACCCGGCGATGCGGCACGTGGCCCCGGTGCGGCGGGAGCTCGGCGTCTCCACGGTCATGAACATCCTCGGCCCTCTCACCAACCCGGCGGGCGCTCGGCGGCAGGTGGTGGGCGTGGCGGATCCTCGCCTGAGCCACCTCATCGTCCACTCCCTGCGGGAGCTGGGTCACGAGCGGGCCCTGGTCGTGCACGGGACCCCGGGCATGGACGAGATCAGCCCGACGGGCGTCACCGCGGTGTCGGAGCTGCGCGACGGCGAAGTGACGGAGTACGAGATGGGCCCTGGCGACGTGGGGCTGAAGCCTCTGCCCCTGGAGGGGCTCGCCGGAGGGGAGCCCGCCCAGAACGCGGCGCTCATCCTCAGCGTGCTGCGGGGCGACGTGACCGACTCGGCCCGGAGCGCGGTGCTGCTCAACGCCGGGGCCGCCATCTACGTGGGGGGCGGCGCCGAAACGCTGAAGGCGGCGGTGGGACGGGCCGAAGAGGTCCTGGACAGCGGGGCCGGGCTGGCGACCCTGGAGGCGCTCCGGGAGGCCTCGAACCGGAGGTAAGTAGTCCCAAGTCCCAGCAGTCGCGGCAGCCGCGCGCGGGTCAGTACTTCCGGATCACCCCTACGACGATGCCCTGGACCCGCACGTTGCGGGCGTCTTCGAGGATCGGGGCCATCCCGGGGTTGGCCGGCTGGAGCCGCACGCGCCCCCCGGGCTCCCGGTAGAGCTTCTTGACCGTCGCGGAATCTCCGCCGACGAGGGCGACCACCATCTGCCCGTCGTTGGCCGTGTCCTGGGCGCTCACCACGATGTAGTCCCCATCGCGGATCTGCTCGTCGATCATGGAGTCGCCCTGCACGCGCAGGACGTAATTGCGCCGCCCCGAGCGGACCATGTCCGGCGGCACCGACAACACCTCCGTGTCCGCCACGGCCTCGATGGGGAGGCCCGCGGCCACCGTGCCGAGGAGGGGAAGCGGGATGGCGGGAGGGGGCGCGTCCCGTTCCACCAGCTCGAGGGAGCGGCTTTCGTTGTAAGCCTTCCGGATGTATCCCTTGCGCTCCAGATTGCTCAGGTGCTCGTGCACCGTCGCGAGCGAGGAATACCCGAAGTGCTCGGCGATCTCCTCGAAGCTCGGGGCGTAGCCCCGATCCTCGATGAAGACGCCGATGTGGTCCAGGATCTCCTTCTGGCGCTTGGTCAGTGGCATTCCGACCACCTCCATCGGGTATCGTGTGGGTGCCCGGTCCGGGCGTACCCGAACAGGAACCGAAGTAAGGATACCCGAACGTTGCCCGAAACGCAAGGCTCCAGGCCAGACTCGAAGCCCGACGGCGGCGTGCGGCCCCCTCCGGACGTCCTCCGACGCATCGTGCGGACGAAGGAAAAGGAGGTGGCGGCGTTGGGTCGCCGATCGGAGGCCGTGTGGGCTGAGGCGAGGGAGGCTCCGGAGCCCCGTGACTTCCGCGGCGCCCTCCGGCTGGGGTCGAGCGTGGCCCTCATCGCGGAGGTGAAACGACGCTCCCCGGGCGCCGGAGACATCCGCCCCGACCTGGATCCCGCGGGCCTGGCGGCGGACTACGCCGGCAGCGGAGCGGCGGCCCTCAGCGTCCTCACGGACGCCCGCTACTTCGGCGGGAGCCTGGACGACCTCCGCCGGGTGCGGGCAGCGGTGGACATCCCTCTGCTCCGGAAGGACTTCACGCTCGTTCCGGACCAGGTGGCCGAAGCCCGGGCCGCGGGGGCCGACGCCGTCCTGCTCATCGTTCGCATCCTCGAAGGCGACCGACTGCGGGAGCTGGCCCAGGTGGCCGCCGAGCTGGGCCTGGCCGCGCTCGTGGAGGTCCACGACGCCACCGATCTCGAGCGCGCCGTGGCGGCGGGCGCCGAGCTCATCGGCATCAACAACCGGGATCTGACCCGCTTCGTCACCGACCTGGGCACGACCCGCTCCCTCCTCGCCGGGGTGCCGGAAGACGTGGTGGTCGTGTCCGAGAGCGGGATCCGGGACACGGGCGACGTGGACACCGTCGGGGGCTGGGGCGTCGACGCCGTCCTGGTGGGGGAGGCGCTCCTGCGGGCACCCGATCCGGCCGAAGCGGCGGCCGGGATGACCGGCCGTCCCCGGGCGCACCGGCGCGGCGGGGGCGCGGGCCGATGACCGGCCGGGCGCTCAGAGTCAAGATCTGCGGGCTCGTCCGGGAAGAGGACGCGCGGGTGGCGGTGGAGGCCGGGGCCGACTTCCTTGGAGCGATCCTGTCACCGGGCTTCCAGCGCTCCGTGCAGCCGGCTCGCGCGGCGACCTTCTCCGGCGAGTCCGGGGTCCCTCTGGTGGCGGTCGTGGTCGACGCCGGCGTAGCGGGCGCGGCGG
>DASWKP010000011.1:0-7906 GCA_036396575.1 Longimicrobiales bacterium
CCCCCCCCCCCCCCCCCCCCCGCCACACCCTCGCCATACCCTCGACGCGCCCTCGACGCGCCGACCCGCCGCACACTCCTGACCTCAGCTCCCCAGGAGCCGCTCCATCTCGTCCAGGTGGTGCTCCAGGTGCGCCAGGTAGTCCCGGAAGAGGTACTCCAGCGTCGTCGGCTCGTCCTCGGGCACCGCGCGCCATGCGATGAGGTGGAGGTTGTGGAGGTAGCGCGCCCGGTTCAGCGCGTCCGCGGGAATCCGAGCGGCCAGGTCCACCAGGCGCAGGTTGAAGCCCCTCCACAGGCTCAGGATCTCTACCCAGTCGCCCTCCTGGTAGGCCTGCAGCCGGACCCATTCGTCCTGATCGTAGCCCGCGAACACCAGGTCGTCCTTGAGGAGGGCTCGCACGAAACGCTGGTGGTTGTTGGAGGCGGCATCCACCAGGTGACCGAGGATCTCCTTGGCCGACCACCGGCCCTCTCCGGGCCGCCGGGACACGTGTGGCTCGGCCCACGAGGACAGGGACGCGAACGCGTCCTCCACGGTCCACCGGAACGCTTCGACGAAGGTGGGATCCATGGGACGCCTCAGACCCTACCCGTGACCCTACGGCGGAGCTGCTCAAGGACCGGCAGGGGCGTGAGCTCGCCATCCACGATGGCCGCCAACTCCTCCTCCTCGCGCCAGTGGACCTCCAGATCGGCGAGTTCCAGTTCCAGGAGGCGCTGCTCGGAGGACTCGTTCGCGGCGATTTCCAGGGCGATGGCGCCCGTGCGCTGGAGATCGCCCAGCTTCTTGCCATCCCGGATGACGATACGCTTTAGATCCTGGGGTGTGCCCGCCTCCTCGATCAGGCGGGTGGCCGACCGCACCCGGCGCTCCGAAGCGCCCTCGTAGTGATGGTACGCGAGCACTCGTCTCAGGGTGTGGTCGGCCTGGCGGCCGGTGAGGTGAAGCCCACCGTCCCGGTGGTGGCCGCAGTGGGGGCAGCGGTACGCCAGCACGTGCTCTTCGGCGTACCCGCCCGGAAGCAGGAAGAGCCCACCCCGGTCCCGGAACGCCACCTTGCGGAAGATGAAGCCGCAGCTGCGGCAGTGGTCCTCGCCCCGCCACGCGTCGGATCCGAACCGCAGCCACTTGGCGGCGTCCACGAACTTGTCGGGGGCGTTGCCCCACAGGAACCACATGCCGATGAGGCTCATCCCCCCCGTCGCCCACCCACCCACCATGACGGCGCCGGCCGCGACGCTCCCGGCGAGAGCGATCTTGTTCCGGTTCTCGCGGCGCTGGCGGAGCTCCCGTCCGTAGCGCCACCAGGCCTCCTCGGTGAGGTTGGCGTGACCGACGCGCACGATGTCCAGGTGATCGGCTCGCAGGAGGGCGATGTTGTCCGTCTTGGACAGGAGGTGCGCCCTGTCTCGCGTGAGCTTCTCCAGCTCCTCCAGGGCCTCCCACCGTTCCTCCATGGGCGCCAGCGACCAGCGCCTGCAGGTGCGGCACACGGCCCAGAGCCTGCCCCGTGCTGGATCGAAGGCGATCCGGTCGCCCCGGGGGAAGTGCTCCAGAAGGTCGTTTTCGGGAAATGGAGTCTGGCAGACCAGACAGCGGACGAACACGGCCCCTCCAGGCCAGCCTCGAATCGGCAAACGCGGGCCGGGAGCCCCGGCACCGCGTCGCGTGCACGGATGAATACGACGAAGTGGGCCGAAGGGTTCAGGGGGCGCCGCTACCTGCTAGATTCGGCGCATGCTTCTCGTCATCGACAATTACGATTCGTTCACCTGGAACCTCGTCCAATATCTGGGCGAGTTGGGCGCGGAGCCCATCGTCCTGCGCAACGATGAGCGGTCGCTGGACCGGATCGTGGACCTGAAGCCGGATCGGGTGGTCCTGTCGCCGGGACCGTGTACGCCCGCCGAAGCCGGCGTCAGCGTGGACCTGGTCCGGGTCATGGGAGCCACGACTCCCATCCTGGGGGTGTGCCTGGGGCACCAGGCCATCGGCGAAGCGTATGGCGGCAGGACCGTTCGTGCCCGCCGCATCATGCACGGCAAGACGGCGCCCATCCGTCACACGGGGGAGGGGATCTTCGCCGGGGTCCCGTCGCCCTTGACCGTGACTCGCTACCACTCGCTGGTGACCGACGCCGGCGTCCTTCCCGACGTCCTGGAGCCGGTGGCGTGGTCCCTGGGATCCGAGGATCTGGACGAGATCCAGGGTGTGCGCCACCGGGACCATCCGGTGTGGGGCGTCCAGTTCCATCCCGAGTCCATCTTCTCCGAGGGCGGAAAGCGGATCCTGGGCAACTTCCTGTCGCTCTGACTCCCGCCACGTCTTGCCTTGCCCCCGACGGTCCGGGTACCTTCCGAGGCGTGAATCTTGCATCATCACGTCTCGGGTCGGGCTCGGGAGAGAGCCCGTGAACGGTCGCGTCCTGGGAATCGTCCCGGCGCGGCTCGCGTCTACCCGCCTCCCCAACAAGCCTCTCTACCCTATCCTCGGACGCCCCCTGATCGAATGGGTATGGCGGAGGGTGGAAGGGATGAGCGGGACCCTGGACTACGCCGTGGTCGCCACCGACAGCGAGGCCGTGGCGGAGGTCTGTGCCCAGATCGGCGCCCCCGTGGAGCTAACGTCGCCGGACCACCCCTCCGGTACGGACCGGGTCGCCGAGGTGGCCAACCGCAAGGACTACAGGGAGTACGGCACGATCGCCAACATCCAGGGGGACGAGCCGCTCCTCCAGGAACGTCACCTGCGGGTCGCGATCGAGCTCGTGCGGGAGCACGGCTGGGACGTGGGCACGTGCGCGACCCCTCTCCTGGAGGACGACGCGCGCAAGGACCCCAACGTCGTCAAGGTGGCGCGCGGCGCCGGTGGCCGCGCCCTCTATTTCTCCAGGGCCAAGATCCCCTATCGGCGTGACGGAAAGCCGTTGCCAGAGGATCTGGGCCGGGAGCCGTACCTGCGCCACATCGGGATCTACGCCTATTCCCGTGACGCGCTGAACCAGTGGGTGGCCCTGGCGCCCACGACGCTGGAGCGCCTCGAGCAGCTCGAGCAGCTCCGCCCCATCGAGGCCGGAATCCGGGTCGGGGTGACCGTGGTGGGCGCCGCGGATCCGGGAGTCGATACACCCGCCGACGTGGCCCGCATGGAGGAGCGTCTGGAGGAGCTGGGCTATTCTTCGCCTTTCTACGCACAGCAGACACAATGACCGAACGCAGAGCGCAGACGAAGTACGTGTTCGTGACCGGCGGCGTGGTCTCCTCTCTGGGGAAGGGCATCGCCGCCGCCTCCCTGGGGCGGCTCCTGAAGGAGCGGGGACTCCGCGTGACGATCCAGAAGTTCGACCCCTACATCAACGTGGATCCCGGGACCATGTCGCCGTTCCAGCACGGTGAGGTCTACGTGACGGACGATGGCGCCGAGACCGATCTCGACCTGGGCCACTATGAACGCTTCATCGACGAGTCGCTGTCCCAGGCCAACAACATCACCACCGGCCGGATCTACCAGAACGTCATCAGCGCGGAACGGCGGGGTGACTACCTGGGCAGCACCGTCCAGGTGATCCCCCATATCACGGACGAGATCAAGGCGGCGGTGCGCCGCCTCGCCGAAGGCAACGACGTCGTCATCACCGAGATCGGTGGCACGGTCGGTGACATCGAAAGCCTGCCCTTCCTGGAGGCCATCCGCCAGTTCCGTCAGGACGTGGGGCGGGACAACGCGCTGTTCATCCACCTGACATTGGTGCCCTACATCGCAGCGGCGGGGGAGCTCAAGACGAAGCCCACTCAGCATTCGGTGCGGGAGCTCATGGAGATCGGGATCCAGCCGGACATCCTGATCTGCCGCACGGAGCACCCGCTCGATGACGACATCCGTCGCAAGATCTCCCTCTTCACCAACGTCCCCCTGGATGCGGTGGTTGAGGCGGGCGACGCGGACACCATCTACGAGGTGCCCCTGGAGCTGCGCAGACAGCGCTTGGACGACGTGGTGTGCCGGCGCTTGGGCCTGGACGTGCGGGCCCCGGACCTGGGTCCCTGGACCGGGATGGTGGAGAGGGTCAAGCACCCCGGGAAGGGGACCGTGCGCGTCGCGGTAGTGGGCAAGTACACCGACCTGGCCGATGCCTACAAGTCCGTGGGTGAGGCCCTCATCCACGGAGGCATCGCCAACGACGTCAAGGTGGACATCCACTGGCTCGGCGCCGAGCGTTTCGAGGAGGGCATGGAGCTGGACCGGCTGGACCGTTACGACGGACTCCTCATCCCCGGCGGCTTCGGGTCGAGGGGCGTGGAGGGCATGCTCATGGCGATCCGCTGGGCGCGGGAGAACGACCTGCCGTTCTTCGGGATCTGTCTCGGACTTCAGTGCGCCGTCATCGAGTTCGCCCGGAACATCTGCGGCTTGCGGGAGAGCGACTCCTTCGAGTTCTCGCGGGAGTCGCCGGATCCCGTCATCTGCCTCATGGACTCCCAGCTCCAGGTGACCACCATGGGCGGGACCATGCGTCTCGGGGCCTACCCGGCGATCCTGAAGGAGGGATCCAGAGCCGAGGACATCTACGGAGGTCGGGAGATCAGCGAACGGCACCGGCACCGCTTCGAGGTCAACAACGCGTACCGGGGCATACTGGAGGAAGGGGGTCTGGTGATCAGCGGCCTGTCCCCGGACGAGGGGCTCGTCGAGATGATCGAGCTCCCGGAGCACCCGTGGTTCGTGGGGTGCCAGTTCCATCCCGAGCTCAAGAGCCGCCCGATGCGGCCCGCTCCACTCTTCGCCGGGTTCGTCGAAGCGGCGGCCCGTTACGCCGAGGGACGGCATCGGCGCGCGCCCGATGCGGCCCTCGGTGCCGCGGACTGATTCCGGGAGGGGGGGAGTCCAACCATGTCCGACGCCGGAGCGAGCCTCCTGGAACGCTTCACGCTCATCGCGGGTCCCTGCGTCCTGGAGGACGACGCACTGAACCTGGCCGTGGCCCGGAGGCTCGCCGATCTCTCGGACGAGCTCGGGCTGCCCATCGTCTTCAAGGCCTCGTTCGACAAGGCGAACCGCTCGAAGCTGAGCTCCCCCCGGGGACCGGGGCTGGAACGGGGGCTGGAGGCCCTGCGCCGCGTGGCGGGCGAGACAGGGCTGCCCCTTCTGACGGACATCCATGAGCCGGCTCAGGCCGAGGCGGTCGCTCAGGTCGTGGACATCCTCCAGATCCCGGCCTTCCTGTGCCGTCAGACCGATCTGGTGGTGGCCGCGGCGGCGACGGGGCGCGTCCTCAACCTCAAGAAGGGACAGTGGATGGCTCCGGAGGAGATGGCGGGCGCCGTGGACAAGGCGCGCGGTGCCGGGGCCACACGCATCGCGGTCACGGAGCGGGGCACCGTCCACGGATACGGCGACCTGGTGGTGGACATGCGCTCCTTCCGACGCGTGCGGGAGACCTGCCGGGTGCCGGTCGTGTTCGACGGTACGCACTCGGTTCAGCGCCCCGGCCTGGCCGACGGATCCAGCGGCGGCGATCCAGAGCATACGCCCGACCTGGTGCGCGCCGCCGTCGCGGCGGGGTGCGACGGCCTCTTCCTGGAGACCCACCCCGAGCCAGGGAAGGCCCCGTCCGACGGACACAACATGATGCCCCTGGAGCGACTCCCGGAGCTCCTTGACGACGTCCTGGCCATCCGGGAGGCCCTGGCACGGGAGGCTGGCGCCCCGGCGACCGCCCAGCGCCTCGAGGTCCGGGGCCGTTCCCCGGACGCCACGTCCGTGAGCGGGCGCTGACGCAGCGCGCGTGAGCACGGAGCTGCTGGCGGGAGACATCCCCGGAGAGCTGGCCCGAAGCATCCGCCTCGTCGTGTTCGACGTGGACGGCGTCCTGACCGACACGGCCATCTACGTGGGCCGACTTCCGGACGGCGACAGCGTCGAGCTGAAGCGCTTCGACATCCAGGACGGCCTCGCGCTCAAGATGCTCCAATGGGCCGGCATGGAGGTGGCCTGGATCTCCGGCCGCGTGTCCGACGCCACCTCGATACGGGCCGAGGAGCTGGGTGTGGTGGAGTGCCACCAGGACGCGGGCGCCCGTAAGCTGCCTATCCTGGAGGACCTGCTCGCCCGGAAGGGCCTGGCGTGGTCCGAGGTGGCCATGCTCGCCGACGACCTGCCGGACCTGCCGGTCTTCCTGAGGGTGGGGCTGCCGGCCGCCGTGGCGAACGCCCAGCCTGAGATCGTCGACGCCGCCGTGTGGCAGTCCCGGGCCAGGGGTGGGCACGGCGCCGTGCGGGAGTTCTGCCGGGCGCTCATGGTGGCCCGCGGTGAGTGGCAGGGCATGGTGGAGCGCTACGTGCGGGAGCGGAGCCCGTGACGGGTCCGGGAGAGCGCGGGGGGGTGACCATGGACGCGGAAGCGGTCCTGGCGGTGGCCCGCAACGTCCTGGAAGTGGAGGCTCGGGGGGTGCGGGCCCTCGCCGCCCGGCTGGGGGACTCCTTTGTCCAGGCCTGCGAGCTCCTGCGTGACGCGGGTGGCCGGGTCATCGTGTCGGGCATCGGCAAAAGCGGCATCGTTGCCCGGAAGATCGCGGCCACCTTCACGTCCACGGGCACACCCTCCACGTTTCTCCACCCCGTGGAAGGCCTTCACGGGGATCTCGGCATCGTGGGCCGCCAGGACGTGGCCCTTCTCCTGTCCAAGAGCGGAGAGACCTCGGAGCTCACCGGACTGGTCGAGTACTTTCTCCGCCTGGGCGTTCCCATCATCGTCATGACGGGCCGCCCCGACTCATCCCTGGGGCGCCTGGCGCACGTGGTGCTGGACTGTAGCGTGGAGGAAGAGGCCTGCCCCATGGACCTCGCCCCCACCGCCTCCACCACCGCCGCGCTGGCCCTGGGTGACGCTCTGGCCGTCGTGGTCTTCCAGCTCAAGGGCTTCCGGCCCGAGGACTTCGCGCTTCTCCATCCGGGTGGAGCCCTGGGACGAAAGCTGACGCTACGGGTAGCAGACGTGATGGTGCGGGAGGGCTACCCCTCGTTGCCCGCCACGGCCACCATGCGCGAATCCGTCGTCCCGATCGCCGAGATGCGTGGCACGGTTCCTGTCGTTGGCGAGGGCAACCGGGTCATCGGCGTGGTCACGGCGGGAGACCTTACGCGCCTCATGGAGAAGGATCCGGAGTGGTCGCGCCGCCCCGTGGCGGACGTCATGACCTCCGACCCCCGCCTGGCCCGGGCAGACGAGCTGGGCTCCGCGGCGGTGCGCCGCATGGAGGAGGCCAGCGTCATGGCGCTACCCGTCGTGGACGACTGCGGCGTGCTGGAAGGCGTGGTCCACCTCCACGACCTGATGAGATCAGGGGCGGTATGATGTTTCAGGGCAATAACATAAGAAAGGCGCGCAAGGGCTCGCTCCTTCGGGGTTGTGCCGCCGTGTGCGGGGTCTGGGCCGTGGCTTCGTGTCGGGAGCCAATCGAGGCCAACCTGGCGGACGAAAGCCTCACGAACCTCGACGCGGACGGGGTGATGTACGGGATGGTGAACTACGTCACCTCCAACGGCGTGCGCAGCGCCGTCATCCGGGCGGACAGCACCTACCAGTTCAACGACTCCTCCGTCGTGCACATGTGGGGTGTTGAAATGACACTCTACCACGAGGACGGCCGGGAGCGCGCCCACGTGACGTCAGAGCGCGGGAGGCTCCACGACCGCACCCAGGATATGCTGGCGCGGGGCAACGTGGTCCTGACGATCTTCGAAGGCAATCGGATCGTACGCAGCCCCGAGCTGACCTACCAACCCGATCTGGAGCGGATCTCGAGCGACTCCGCTTCGGTGTTGATCCAGGACGGCAGAGAGACCCGCGGCACGTGCTTCCGGTCGGATCTGTCCTTCCGGGAGATCACGGTCTGCCAGATCCG
>DASWKP010000012.1:0-10151 GCA_036396575.1 Longimicrobiales bacterium
CGTGGTGGCGGACCAGAGCGGCCGCGTCGGCGCCCGCAGCTCGAGCGAATGGAGTCGTTCCCGGACGGGGTCCAGGAAGTCGGCGAAGAAGGTCGAGTGGAACCCCGACCGGAACGGCAGCTCCTCGCACAGCACGCCGCCCTCCCGGAGGCGCGCCACCGCCTCACGCACGGCCTCGGAGGGGCCGCACACGACGGTCTGGTGGGGGCAGTTGTCCAGGGCGATGGCCGCCCCCGGAACCCGGTCCAGGACGGCCTGGATCCTGTGGGCGCCCGCGCCCACCGAGGCGAAGGCCACGTCGGGGAACTCCAGGACGCTGCCCTCCCGGTCGGCCAGCAGCACGCTTGCCGCCTCGCGGCCGAGGCAACCGGCGGCGATCATGGCGGCCCACTCGCCGATGCTGTGACCCGCCAGGTAATCGGGCTCGACGCCCAGCTCCGCGAGGACCTCGGCCAGGACGGTTCCAGCCATCACGATGGCTGCGCCCAGCTCCTCGCGGTCGTCGGGGTCATAGGCGGTGGGCGGGGGCCGGCCGAACGCTTCGGCCACCTCCCAGGCGGGAGTGGGAGCGCCCGCGTCCAGGCCCGGGAAGATGAAGGCTACCTTGCCACCGCGCTCCACTTCGCCCGCGGGCGTGAACCAGACGTGCCCCTTGCGGTCCCGGAAGGGAGCGCCGTGCTCCACCACCTTGCGGGCGCGCTCCCGCAACGGAGCGGTGGGTTCCAGTATGGCCAGCCGGCACGGGCCGTCGTCCAGGCGGGACTCGCCGGTCTCCAGCGCCTCCAGGAGCGCTTCGCGGCTGGCGGCGGAGATGAGCAGGGCCTCGGGCCGGGCGCTCCGCGTCACCACGCCAGGGACCGTCCGGCGGCGGCGGCGCCCGCCCCCGGGCGCCTCCTCCAGCAGGATGTGGGCGTTGATGCCCCCGAAACCGAAGGCGTTCACTCCTGCCCTGCGGGGCCCGTCGCCCCCCTCCCATGGCTCCGCCCGGGTGACGATGCGGAAGCGCGTCTCCCCAACCCCGGGCAGAGGTTCCTCGCAGTGCAGCGTGGGCGGGAGCGTGGCGTGGTGGACGGCCAGGGCGGCCTTGATGAGGCCGGCGATGCCCGCGGCCGCCATGGCGTGCCCGATCATGGACTTGACGGAGCCCAGACCCGCCAGGGGCTCACCGTCGGCCCGGGGACCGAACACCCTCTTGAGCGTCTCGATCTCCGATGCGTCCCCCACGGGCGTGGCCGTGCCGTGAGCCTCGACGAGACCCACGGCCCCGGGTGCCGTCGGATCCAGGCCCGCCGCTTCCCACGCCCGGCGCACCGCCAGCACCTGGCCCGCCGGCCGAGCCTGCATCATGCTGGCCTCGCGCCCGTCGCTGGCCACCCCGCAGCCGCGGATCACGGCGTAGACACGGTCGCCCGCGTTCAGGGCGTCGTCCAGGCGCTTCAGCACCGCGATCCCCACCCCCTCCCCCACCAGGAGGCCGTCGGCCTCCACGTGGAACGGGCGGATGCGCTGCGACCGGCTCAGGGCGCCGAGCTGGCAGAAGACGCTCCAGAAGGCGGTTCCCATGCCCACGTGCACGCCGCCGGCCAGCATCAGATCGGATCGGCCGAGGATCAGCTCGGTGCACGCCTGGTCCACCGCCAGGAGGGAGCTGGCGCACGCCCCGTCGACCGTATAGGCCGGACCGTGGAGGTCGAGGCGGTTGGCGACCCGCGAGGCGGCGAGGTTGGGAACGATGCCGATGACGTCGCCGCCCTTCACGTCCGGAACGCCCGCCAGGAAGTCCCGCTTGACCTCTTCCAGGCGGGCGGGGCCCAGCCCGGGCACCAGGGCGTCCAGGCAGCGTACGAACTCGTGCGCGTGGGTGGAGAGCTGGGAATAGCGCCGGACCCCGGTGGACAGGTAGCCGCCTCGCCCCAGGGTGATCCCCGTCCGCTCTCCGGGCAGCTCGTCCAGCGTCAGATCGGCGTCGGCCAAAGCCCGGGCCACGGTCTCGAGCACGAGAAGCTGGTCCGGCTCCGCTCCCTGGACCGCCAGGGGCATGAGCCCCCAGCGCATGGGATCGCCCCAGCTCAGATCGTCGATGAAGCCGCCCCGGTTGCAGTAGATGCGGTCCACCGCGTTGCTGTCCGGGTCGTAGAACTCGGGCTCCCACCTGCCGGGGGGAACGTCGGTAATCGCGTCCACTCCGTCCCGCAGGTTCTCCCAGTACTCCCGCAAGCTCCCGGCACCCGGGAGAATGCACGCCATTCCGACGATGGCAACGTCGGTTCGGGACCGCTGCGACATGGGAGAAGCCCTCAGCGCCGCTCGAGCCCGGTTCCGCTCATGATGACGACGTTCGCCTCGCCAACGGGCCCCAGCGCCAACTCCTCCATGAGGGAGCGCACTCCCTCCGCGGGCGGGATGAGCCCGATCCCTCGCCGGCGGTACTCCCGCCTGAGCTCCGGTGTCACCATGCCGGTGCCGTCCCAGGGACCCCACGCCACGGAGACCACGCGCCCGCGGATGCGCTCGTTGAGCTGGCGGGCCAGCTTGTCCAGAAAGTCGTTTGCGGCGGCGTAGTCGGTCTGGCCCCGGTTGCCATACACGCCGGCCACGCTGGAGAAGAAGACCACGAACAGGGTGTCGTCCCTCAGGGTCCTGGCCAGCGTGAGAGCCGGGCTCACCTTGGTGTCGAACACCTCATCGAAGGACTCCCTGGACTTCTGGGCCAGCAGCTTGTCCTCGATCAGCCCGGCGCCGTGGATGACCCCATCCAGGCGGCCGTACTCCTCGTACAGTCCCTCGATGAGGGCGGCGAACGCTTCGCCGTCCCGGGCGTCCACGGCGTGGTAGGTGGCGCTGCCCCCGGCCTCCTCGATGCGGCGCAGGGTGGTGCGGATCTCGCGCGACGCCAGAAGGCGGCGGGCCATGCCCTCCACCTCGACGGCGCCGGAGCTCGGGTTGAGCTCCACCAGGCGTCGGCGCAAGGCGATGGGATCGGAGATGGCCGAGGTGGCCCCTGACTCCTCTCCCTCGGGAGCGGGGGTGCGTCCCACCAGGACCAGCCGGCACCCGAAGAGGCGGGCCAACTCCACCGACGTCAGGGATGTGATCCCCCGTGCGCCGCCGGTGATGAGGACAACGGATTCGGAGTCCAGGGCCAGCGTTGCGCTGGATTTCTTCTCCAGAGGCGCGGCGATCACCTCGGTGGCGCGACGCTCTCCCCCGGCGTACCCCACCTCGAGGGGCCCCTCCCCGTTCGTCAGTTCGGCCAGAATGTGCCTGGCCACCGATTCCGGGGCCTCCGACGCGTCCACGTCCACGGTGCGCAGCACCCCGTCGGTCCATTCCTTGGCCAGGCTCCGCACCAGCCCCGCGATGCCTCCCCAGGCGCCGTTGCCGTTGCCGCCGTGACCCAGCCGTCCGCCCAGGCCCGTGACCCCGATGAGCCAGTGCGCCGGGCGTTCCGACACCGCCTTGGCCAGAGTGAAGAGCACCTTCACGCCGTCGGGGCCGTTGCCCGCCGCGAGGGGCGCCAGATGGATCAGTCCGTCGACGGCGCCGGGGTCGTCATCCCCGGACACGATGCGGGGATTGGCGCCTCGCTCGGTGAGGAGCGCCTGCAGAGCCCGGGCCACGCCGCGTCCGTCGTCGGTGATGGCGAAGGTGGCTCCTTCCAGGTCGACGCCGTTCCGTGAAGGGAGGGGAGCGGGACGGAGCTCGAGGCGGAACCGCTCGACCGGCCCGTCCCCGGAGGCCTCGTCGCTGGTTTCGCGGGTCCCCTGGACGTGCCGCGAGCTTCCGTCCCCGGCGGATCCGGTGCCGGCCTCGGCGCCCAATCCGGTCCGCGTCTCGATCCACTCCTGGATGCCCCGGAGCGTCTTGAGGGAGGACAGTTCCTCCAGAAGCTCGTCCCGGTCGTCGCCCAGGTGGTCGGCCAGTCCGACGCGCTCGTTGAGGACGCCCAGGATCTCGATGCGCTTGATGGAGTCGATGCTCAGATCGGCTTCGAGGTCCAGGTCGATGTCCAGCATCTCCGGAGGGTACCCGGTGCGCTCGCTCACGAGCAGCAGGAGCATCTCGGCCAGCGGAATCTCGGCCAGCGGAATCTCGGCCAGCGGAACCTCGTCCTGAGGCTGCTCCCGCACGCCGGGCGCCGGCCCGGCCGGAGCGGCCACCGGAGGCACCGCCTCCCTGGCGGGCATCACGATCTCGCGTCCGGGAGCGGGGCGGGCGGCCTCGGTCGCCCCCAGGTAGCCCAGGACGACCTGGCGCTGCGCCTCGGCCAGTTCCCGGATGTTCCTCAGATACTCGACGACCACCGCTTCGCCGTCGCCTCCGCCGCCCCGGCCCAGCCCGCCTCCGCCCAGCCCTATTCCGCCGAAGGCCGTCATGGGCACCAGGCCTCTTGCGGGGGGCTCCAGCACCGGCTTGAGGGCGCCCTCGGGAAGCTCACCGTGCACGGGACGGGCGTAGTGCCCGTCCACCCACCAGGCCAGCGGCGGATACGCGCGGACCGGCGGATCGTCGAGGTCGATGACACGGGCGTCCCGGTCGCGGTACAGGACCTCGGCGTCGAAGACCACGCCGTTCGCGGCGAGCCGGGCCAGGCCCCCCAGAAACCGCTCCAGGGCCGGCTCCCCGTTCACGTCCAGGTTGACCGCTACGTGGGGCCGGTCCGCGAGGTTGCGCTCGACCAGGTTGGTGAGCACCCTGCCCGGACCCACCTCGACGAAGACGCGCGCCCCGGCCTCGTACATGGCCACCAACTCCTGGCCGAACAGCACGGGGTTGGGTAGCTGGTCGGCCATGAGGCGACGGAGCGCGCCCGCGTCCTCGGGATAGGGCGCCGCCGTCACGTTGGACCAGACCTGCGTCGTTGGGGGGTGGGTCTCCGTGGCTTCCAGGGCCTCGAGGAAGGCTCCTCGCGCACCCGCGACGACCCCGCTGTGGAAAGCGCACGCCACGGGGAGGCGAGTGGCCTTGACCGAGGCGGCCTCCAGGAGGCGAGTGGCCTCCTCCACCTGGGCCGTGGGACCCGACAGGATCGTCTGGTCCGGAGCGTTCTGGTTGGCCAGCACGATCCCGTCCAGGCTCTCCACCAGGGGGGCGATCTCCTCGGGGCCGCCCTGAGCCGCCACCATCCCGCCGGGATCGTCCCCGGCGGCGTCGAGGATGGCCCGGGCCCGGATCCGGCTCAGGTCCAGGAGGTCGGCGTCGCTCCACACTCCGGCGTGCGCCAGAGCGACCATCTCTCCGTAGCTGTGCCCGGCTACCATGTCCGGACGGATGCCCAGCGCGCCCAGGAGGCGCCCCATGGCCAGGTCCGCCATCCCCAGAGCCACCTGGGCCACGTCGGTGGCCTTGAGCCGCTCCCGCTGAGCTGTGCCCTCCGCCGGCGTGAACGCCCTCGGGGGATGCAGGACGCGGGCGACATCCCGGTCCAGGTCCAGGAGGTCGTGGAGCGCCGGAAACGCCACGAACAGCTCGTCCAGCATGCCCGGGTATTGACTGCCCTGTCCGGGGAACAGGAAAGCCAATCGTCCGGGCTCGTCGGCCAGCGCCGTCCGCTGGAAGACGCCGTCCGCGTCCTCGCGACCGTCCCGCGCCAGCGCCATCTTCTCGCGCAGATCCTGGGCGTCGCGGGCCACGATGGCGAGCCACACGGGCTCGTCGCCGGCCGACGCGGAGCGCGCCAGGTCCCTCAGGTCCCAGGGCGGCGCCGCGTCCAGGAGAGACCCGACCTTGGCCATCCGCTCCAGCGCCGCGTCCCGGTCCTGTCCCCGGAAGAGGAAGAGCTCCGCGGCCCACCGGACGTGCGTCACCGCCGGACGCTCGTCCGGGACGTGTTCCTCCAGAACCACGTGGTAGTTGGTGCCTCCGAAGCCGAAGGCGCTCACCCCGGCGACGCGCCGATCGGCGAGCCACGGCCGGGAACGGTCGCTCAACGTGAAGGGGCTCGTGCCCGCGTCGAAGTAGGCGTTGGGCCGGGTGACGTTGATGGTCGGGGGCAGCACCCGGTGATGGAGGGCCAGCGACGTCTTGATGACGGAGGCGATGCCCGCCGCCCCCTTGGTGTGGCCGATCTGGGACTTGACCGAGCCCAGGGCGCACGTCCCAGGGGGCGCTCCAGCCGCGGTGAAGAGCCTGTCCATCGTGACCAGCTCGGTCCGGTCCCCGACCACCGTGCCCGTGCCGTGCGCCTCCAGAAGCCCCACGTCCGCGGGCGACAGGCCCGCCTCTTCGTAGGCTCTCGCGTACGCCCGGACCTGGCCCTCGGGCCGGGGCGCGGTGAGACCCAGGCTCTTGCCGTCGCTGGACCCGCCCACGCCGCTCAGCACCGCGTAGATCCGGTCTCCATCCCGCACCGCGTCGGCCAGCCGCCGCACCACCACCACCCCCACCCCCTCACCCAGGGAGATGCCGTCCGCCTCCTGGTCGAAGGTCCGGCAACGGCCCGTGCGCGACAGCGCGTGGACGCTGGCGAACATGAGGAAGTCGCCCACGGAGTTGTGCACGTCGGCCCCGCCCACGAGCACCATGTCCGCCGAGCCCTGGCGCAGCCAGTTGGCCGCTACCGACAGGGAGGCCAGAGACGACGCGCACGCCGCGTTCAGCGTGTAGTTCTCGCCCCCCAGGTCCAGTCGGTTCGCGATGCGGCCGGCGATGACGTTGGTCAGCACCCCCGGGAAGCTGTCCTCCGTGGGAGACGGAAGGCTGTCCTGCAGCACCTCCGGAAGCTGTCCCACGTACTGGGGATACAAGGCCCGGAAGCCGTACGCTTTGGACAGGTCCGTGCCTCCCTCGGCGCCGAAGATGACCCCCGTGCGCTCCCGGTCGAAGTCCCGCTCTCCGTAGCCGGCGTCCTCCAGGGCCCGCTGGGCCACCTCCAAGCTGAGGAGCTGGATGGGGTCGATGGCGATGAGGGACCTGGGTGGGATGCCGTAGCGGGCCGGATCGAAGGGGATGGGGTCGATGAACCCGCCCCACTTGGAGGGCGTCGTGTGACCGGGCCGCCCCTCCGGGTCGAAGTAGATCTCCGGATTCCATCGCTCGGGGTTGACCTCCCGGATGGAGTCCACGCCGTGAAGGATGTTGTACCAATACTCGTCCAGGTCCCGGGCGCCGGGAAAGACGCACGCCATGCCCACGATGGCCACGTCCAGAGGCTCCGCTGGCCGGCGCTCGTCGACCACCTCGACCCGCGCGTCGGCGAGGGCGCCGGTCGAGCCCTCGCTCACGTCCCGGTGCAGCTCGGCGATGGTGGTGACGCCGTCCCGCAGGGTGGCCACATCGCCCACCATGTACATCCCCTCGGCGCGCTGCGCGTCCGTGTCGATCTCGACCAGCTCGTCGCCTTCGCGGCGTAGGCCCTTGGAGGCCATGCGCAGGCGGCCCAGGTTGAGCTGCTCCAGCCGGGCCCAGCGCTCCTTGGCGTCCACACCCTCCAGGTCCAGCTTCGCCCGTTCGGCGGTGAACGTCTCCCAGTAGGCGCTTCGGGCGCACCTCGTGCTGTGCCCCGGAGATGTCTCCAGGAGCACCGTCTCGTGGCACTCCCGCACGGCTTCCTGGTAGCCGGGCACGATCGCCCCGGAGGACACCGCCTCCTCGGTGAAGAGGTACGCCGTCCCCATGAGCACGCCGACCCTCGCCCCCCGAGCGGCCAGGGGCGCCGCCAGGGCCGCGATCATGGCCGCGGAGCGCCCGTCGTGGATGCCCCCGGCGAACACGACCGACAGCTCCTCCGGGCGGTCGTGCTCCATGAGGCGGCGAAGCTGGCGATCCCACAGGACCAGGCTGGACAGCGGACCCACGTGGCCCCCGCACTCCCGCCCCTCGAAGACGAACGCGGTGGCGCCCTCCTTGAGAAAGAGGTCCAGCAGTCCGTCCGAGGGCACGTGCAGGAACGTGCGGATGCCCAGCTTCTCCAACCCTCGGGCCTGGGAGGGACGCCCCCCGGCGATGAGGGCGAACGGCGGCTTGGCCTCCTCGATGGCGCGGAGCTGCTCGGCGCGGAGCTCCGGGGGCACGAACCCCAGCACGCCGACTCCCCAGGGCAGGTCACCCAGGGCCTCCCGCGTCTGGTCCAGGAGCGCCGCCAGGCGCTCGCCCGTGATGACGGACAGCGCGAGGAAGGGCAGCCCCCCCGCTTCCGCGACCGCGAGGGCGAAGGCGGCCTCGTCGCTCACCCGGGTCATGGGTCCCTGGAGGATGGGGAACTCCGTGCCCAGCTCCCTCGCCAGCGGCGCACCGGGCGCCAGGGGGCGGTCCTGGCGCGCCAGGCGGATCCCCTCCCGGATGGAGCGGCGCACGGCTTCCACCACCCCTCCGGCCGTGCCGAAGCGCTCCGCCAGCTCCCGGGCCATGGCACCGTCCTGGCCCACCGGCAGGAGTTGCGTCGCCAGGTCGTCCCCTCCCAGGCGGGCGGAGATCTCCTCGGGCGTCGCGTCGCCGAAGCGCTCCCGCACCCGGAGGTCGGGGCGGTCGAAGACCCGGTAGCCGCCGACGGTCACCGTCTCGGTCCCGTCCATGCTCTCGACGGCCCGGCGGACGTCGGCGCCCGAAGCGGACTCTCTTACCAGAGCGAGCTGGCTGTCCAGGACGACTCCCGCGGCGCCCCCCGCCACGCAGGCCGCGGCGGAGTACAGGCCCACGCCGCCCTGCGCCCAGATCGGCACCTCCAGGCGCGCCAGGGCGGCCTGCAGGAGGACGAACGTGCCCTGGGTCCCGTGCCGGCCACCGGCTTCGTGGCCCACCACGATCACGGCCTCGGCCCCGTTTTCCTGGGCGGCGACGGCCTCCTCCAGCGTCGTGGCCTGGACGAACCTCGTGAGCCCGATCCAGGGGGCCAGGGCGGCACCCGGCGGGAGGACCACGGCTTCCACGGCTCGCGGCAGCTCGCCCCGGTCCGGAACGGCCCCTTCGTGGATGCGTACGCCCAGACCACCCTGTTGACCGCCCCGCGGGCCGCCCTGGACCCTACCCGCGGCCGCGCGCGCGGCCGCCAGACCTCGCGGGAGGTCCCGGCCCAGGTCCAGCACGCCCAGAGCGCCGCCCCGGGACAGGGCGACGGCCAGGCGAGCGTCGGGGCGCTCGAAGGGCGTGATGCCGACGATCGTGGGGAACGTGTTCGACGCGTTCAAGGGTGCGGGCGTGACTCGGTGACAGAGGCGATGGATCGGATCGGTCTCGGAGCTACCCGAGCATTGAAAGTTAACCCCGGAAGGAGCGCTATGGACAGGCGAAGATGGCCGGCTCGACCGTGCACCGGGCAGGGCGCCGAGCCCCGGCCGCGTCACCCGCCCAGGCGAAACCGATCATGGTACCAGCCGAAGTCCTTCCGGATCCGGTCCTCCTCCAGCCCGAATTCCTCAAGGCTGTAGCGGTGCTCCTCTCGCCCCGCCTCGGCCGAGGCGTCCAGGTGGGACCCCATGGCCCCGAGGAACTCCGGCGTGACCGGGTAGCCGAAGTGGTGGTAGATCCCCCGTACGGCCTCGACGGGATCCGCCACCACGTCGTCGAAGCGGACGTCCAGGATCCGGTGGGCGTGCTCCGAATCCCGGGCCTTCATGCTCCACCGCAGCAGGTCGTCCACGAACCGCACCGTGGCGTTCCCGATTCTGGCGCCGTCCACCGCCTCGCCCGTGAAGCCGGAGGTGAGCGCCCTCAAGGAACAAAGGGACGGGAGGGCGCTCGCCAGATCCCGATGGGTGTGGACCACCGCCGCCTCGGGCAGGACGCGCAGGAGCGAGGACAGGCCGAACATGTGACACGGGCACTTGAGTGCCCAACGCCGCCCGTCGGTGCTCTGGACGATCTGGAGCTGCTGGCGGTACTCCCGGTAGGACCGGTCCCTGTCCCCGTCCCCAAGGGTCTCCAGCCACATGCGGTATGGGAGGAGGCCTCGTTCGGCCACCGCGGAGAAGAAAGGCGTCACGAACGTGTTCATGAGAAGGCCGAGACACTCCTCCGGGCCTCGGGCGTCGAGCCGGTGGGCCCTGGCCAGACCGGGAGACAGCCGGTCGGCCATCCGCACCAGGATCTCCGCTCGCCCGATGCGCTCTGCTTCCGCCGCGCCCTCTCGGGGAACCGGGGACAGCGTCTCGTAGAAACGGAGCGCCCGCGCGTCCGGGTCCAGGGCCAGGAGCCCGTGGAGCAGCGTCGTGGCC
>DASWKP010000013.1:0-5429 GCA_036396575.1 Longimicrobiales bacterium
TTCAGGAGGTCGTCCCGGCTCATGCCGGGCTTTCGGGCGATCCCGGCGGTGACCACGAAGATGTCCGAGCCGGCGGCATCGTCGTAGTCCTGGCTTCCCCTGACCATGGTGTCGAAGCCCTCGATCGGGGCGCTCTCCCACTGGTCCAGGCCCTTGCCCTGCGGGATTCCCTCCAGGATGTCGAGGACGACCACCTCCTCGGCGAGCTCCTTCTGGGCCAGTCGCTGGGCGCAGATCTCCCCGACGTGACCGGCTCCGACCACCGTAATCTTCTTCGCACTCATGATGGGATATCTCCCTGTCGCGTGCCCCGGGCGGGGTCGTCGAGTCGATGGTTGAGACGGGAGGGTAGACGGAACCTACTCGGGCCCACCACCCCCCTCAAGGCCCGGGGCCCGGTTTGGTCACCATGCCGTGCCGAAACGGACCGACGGGAAGGTCGGCGCCGTTAGCCGCCTGTCTGGGAAAGCGCCACGAGCCCGCCCGACCCGATCGAACTGCCCTGGACGAGGTGATGGCGTTCCGGCTTGATCCTGAGGGTTTCGCGGATGAGGGGGACGATGTCCTGTCCCCGCCGCAGGGGATCCCGGAGGTTGGTCTGGAGGTCTCCGAAGAGGCAGGGCCGGAGGTGCCCGTCCGCGGTCAGGCGCATCCGGTTGCAGCGGTCACAGAAGTTGTGGCTCATCGGCGTGATGACCCCCACGGTCCCGGGAGCGTCCGGGAAGCGGTAGTACGTGGCGGGCCCGTTCCCGGTGGGGCCCTCGGCAGGTCGCAGCTCGCCCAGAGCCCGGACGCGGCGCAGCGCCTGGGCGCAGGACACGAACTTATCCGCGCTCAGATCCAGGTTGGCGCTCGTGGGCATGAGCTCGATGAAGCGCACGTGCCAGGGTCGTGACCGGGTGGCCTCCGCGAAGTCCTCGATCTCGTCGTCGTTCTCGCCTTTCATGAGGACGACGTTGATCTTGATGGGCGTGAAGCCGACCCTCTCCGCCGCTTCCAGCCCCGCCATGATCCGCCCGAACGACCCCGGACGCCTGGCGATGGCGTCCACCCGGTCGGGCCGCATGGAGTCCAGGGAGACGTTGACCCGGTTGAGCCCGGCGGCGAGGAGCTCGTCGGCGTTTTCGGCCAGGAGGACCGCGTTGGTAGACAGGGACAGGTCGACGATGCCGGGCACCGCCGCCACCATGGATACCAGCTCGGTGAGGTCCTTCCTCACGAGGGGCTCTCCCCCGGTCAGGCGCACGCGCTTGAGGCCCATGCCCGCGAAGACCTCAACGATGCGGGCGATCTCCTCGTAGGACAGGATCTCCTCCCGACGCAGCCAGGGGAGGCCCTCCGGAGGCATGCAGTAGATGCAGCGGAGGTTGCACTTGTCCGTCACCGAGATGCGCAGGTACTCGACCGTGCGCCCGAAGGAGTCCTTCACTCCGAGCCTCCCGCCGACCGGCCCGCGGGGCTTCCCGCGAAGCGGGGGTCCCGCCCCTCGAGCCAGGTCTCCCGTCCGTCCACGTACAGCTCCTTCTTCCACACTGGAAGCCGCGCCTTGATCTCCTCGATCACGCGGCGCGAGGCGGCGTAGGCCTGCTCCCGATGGGGTGAGGCCACGACGATGGCAACACTGACGTCGCCCACGCTCAGCTCACCCACCCTGTGGAGCGCCCCTATCCTGTCGACACCGGTGGCCCGGGACGCGTCCACCAGGATCTCTTCGAGGACCTCCCGGGCCATGGACTCGTAGGCCTCGTAGCGCACACCCTCCACTCGGCGCCCGTCGTTGTGGTCCCTGACCGTCCCCAGGAAGACGAGGACGGCCCCGTCCTCGGGACCTCCGACCTCGTCCACCAGGGCCTGAACGCGGATGGGGTGGTGAACGACGCGGGCATAAAGAGACACGGCTACCCTCCGGCCACGGGGGGGATGAAGGCCACCTCGTCCCCTCCCTCGAGGACCCGGTCCATCGGGGAGTACCGGCGGTTCACCGCCACCGCCGGGTCGCCGGGAAGGACCTCGAAGGGCGTACCCCGACCCCTGAGGCTTCTCACGAGATCGGACACGGAGGCACCTTCGGGAAGCGTCACGGCGAGCTCGGACAGTCCTAGCGCATCGCGGTAGGCCGCAAAGAAGAGGGTCCGGACTTCCACGTATGGCACCTGCCCGGCTGGCTCGGAGGAGGGGTCTTGGCCGTGTTTAGCTGAACCCCGGGGATGCCGTAGACGTTCCGGAAGGGTCAGAAGAGGCCCCCGCCCCCACCCCGCCTCATGCCGCCGCCGGGCCCGCCCGCCTGGAGCCGGCGCACGGTCTCGGCGAGCTGGTCTCGCATGGCGTAGTAGCGGAGGAGTTGCGTCGGGGTCAGGACCGCCAGGAGACGCTCCTGCTCCAGCTCCGCGAGATCGCTCTCCTCCGCGCGAAGCCCCGCCATCTCATCGAGGATGGCCACGGCCTCCTCGTCGGTGAGGGGCGGCGGTGAGCCACCTCTCCCAAGCCGTCCCTGGCCCTGGACCCGGCGGCGAAGTTGTGCCTCACGGAGGGCGAGCGCTTCGCGCCGTTCCTGGAAGTCCTGGAGCACCTCGCTCATGGCCTCCTGGGCCTCGGGGGTCAGCTGGAGCCGTTGCCGGACCATTTCGCCGAAACGGGCCCGGACGCGCTGCTCGACCTCCCCGCGAACGCCTACCCCGCGTTGCGCCTCCGCGCTATGAGGAGCGAGCGCCAGCCCCATGGACAGGGCCAAGGCCAGGGCCGTCGTCGACGTCGGGAAACGGATGCTCATCCTCCCAGCTCCCTCAAGAGAGACTCCAGTGCTTCGTCGGAAAGGCCACTCAACAACGGCGCGCCCGCGACGAAACCGTCGTCCTCACCCCACAGGATCGGCGCTCGTTCCAGGGCCAGGGCGCCCACCACAGGATCGGTCGTCTCGTGCGGCGGTCCGTCCACCATCAGGTTGGTGCCCAGCGCGAGCGCGGCGATCACCGCGGCCGCCGCCCAACCCCAGACGGGCGTGCGGATCGGCAGGCGAAGCACCCCCGGCCATGACGCGCGCTGGCGACCCGGCGCGGCCTCCTCGACCGCCTCCCGGACCGCGAGGCGGACCCGCTGCCCGAGCCAATCGGGGGCCTCGGGACGGGCGGCTGCCAGCGTCCGGAGCAGCTCGGCCTCGACCTGGAGCGCGGGCTCCGCTCGCGCCCGGGCCTCCACGGCCCGGGCCTCCTCGTCACTGAGGCGGCCCGTCACCCAGTCGGGCAGCAGTTCTTTCGCTCGATCACGGTTCATGTCAGTCACGCTCCCAGCATCTCTCGAAGTCGTCGGATCCCGTGGTGATAGTTCACCCGGGACGCGCCTTCCGAGGAGCCGATGATTCGGCCGATCTCCCTGAAGCTCAGTCCCTCATCCAACCGCAGTTGTACGGCCATGCGTTGCTTTTCCGGTAGCCGTGCCAGACAGGCCCTGGCGTGCGCGGCGGCGTCGAGCAGGCCCGCCCTTTCGTCCGGGGCCATGTCCGGCGCGGCCACGGGGGCCACCGCGTCCAGGGGTGCCTCATGGCGTCGGCCTCGGCTCCGTAGCGCACCCCGGCCCTGGTTCGAAGCGATGGTCAGGAGCCAGGTCCTGAACGTCGAGTCGCCCCGAAATCCGCCGAGGCCGCGAAGCGCCTTGATGAACGCATCCTGGGTGACGTCGGCGGCCAGGTCAGCGTCGCGGACGATGCCGAGGGCCACGCGATAGACGCTCTCGTAATGCCTGTCGGCCAGCTCGGCCATGGCGTCCTCGTCTCCCCGCCGCGCCCTGGCCACGAGTTCGGTGTCGTCGGGGCGGTCACCGGGATTCACGGTGCTTCACCATGGATTCAGACGCCAGGCGCCGCGAGTTCGTTAAATGGCACGGCGACGTTCAACCAGACGTGTCGGGGAGCGGCTCTGGCTCGTGCCACGAGGGCTCTTGTACGGGGGGGGAAATCCGGGACGGACGGCCGGCACGGAAGGGGGCGATCAGTCGCGCGCGGCCGCCTTCGCGACCTTGGACCGGAGATGCTGAGACGGCTTGAACACGGGGACGGCCCTGGACGGTACGTTGACCGGGTCGCCGGTGCGGGGGTTTCGAGCCATCCGCGTCTTGCGATACCTGACCTTGAAGGTCCCGAAACCTCGGATCTCGATGTTCTCCCCTTGGGCGAGCGCGGCCTTCACCGCGTTCAGAAAGCCATCCACGACCAGGGCGCAGTCCTTCTTGGTGATCCCGGGGCCGATGGCCTCCGCGACCTGCTCCACGAGATCCGCCTTCGTCATGTGAGCCTCCAGGCGTGTGAATGGAGCCGTGGTTGGAGCGGTTCCGCCCCTGGCGGTAGAGACGGACGCCAGCGTAACTCACCCTGCCAGGGACCGTCAAGACCTTTGGCCGCCACTACTTGCGGCGCTCAGAGGATGGGGTCAGTCCCCCCGGGCTCTCATCAGGCCCGTGAATCGATCGAAGAGGTAGCGGCTGTCGTGGGGACCCGGCGCGGACTCCGGGTGATACTGCACGGAAAAGACCGGAAGCGAGCGGTGCTCGACCCCCTCCACGGTGCCGTCGTAGAGGTTCACGTGGGTCAGGCGCAGGTCCGGCGCGCCGGGGAGGGTCCCGTCGACGTCAGCCCGGACCGCGAAGCCGTGGTTCTGGGCCGTGATTTCCACCGACCCCCGGTCCAGCGCCCGGACCGGGTGGTTCCCACCGTGGTGGCCGAAGGGGAGCTTGTACGTCGTGGCGCCGAACGCCCGGGAGATGAGTTGATGGCCCAGGCAGATGCCGAACACCGGGGTGCCGCCCTCTGCCAGGGCCACGATGGCGTCGATGGCGTGCTCGACGGCGGCGGGGTCTCCCGGTCCATTGGAGACGAAGAGTCCGTCGGGCCGCTGGGCGCGAATCTCCTCCAGGGAGGTGCCCGAGGGCAGCACCGTGACCCTGCATCCTCGTTCGGCCAGAAGCCGCGGAGAGTGTGCCTTGACGCCGAAGTCGAAGGCCAGCACGTGGAAGAGCTCCTCTCCCTGGGCCTCGACGACGTAGCTCTCCTCCGTGGAGACCCCGCAGGCCAGGTCGAGCCCTTCCATGCGAGGGTGGGCCAGGATCGTCTCCATGACCTCGTCCCCGTCCACCTCCGCGGGCGCGACGGCTGCCCGCATGGCGCCCCGGGACCGGATGTGTCGCGTCAGGGCCCGGGTATCCACTTCGGCGATCCCGGCGACACCGTGCTCCGACAGATACCCGCTCAGGGATCCCCGCGCCCGCCAGGAGCTGTGGAGGCGGGCGGGCTCTCGGACGATGAACCCCGACACCTGAGGCTCCGCCGACTCCCTATCCTCGTCGTTGACCCCGTAGTTCCCCATCAGCGGGTAGGTCATCGTGACGAGCTGCCCCGAGTACGAAGGATCCGTGAGGATCTCCTGGTACCCCGTCATCGA
>DASWKP010000014.1:0-5095 GCA_036396575.1 Longimicrobiales bacterium
TGCAGGGTTGACGTCATGGCCCAGAGGCGAAGATCGAGCGTGTCGGCCGAGGCCACCCGCGTGGAGCGCACGCCTGCCCCGCGGGGGTGGACACAGCGGACGTGGCCAAAGGCCGGCAGGAGTCGATCCCAGACCCACCCCGCCATAGCAGGGCAACCTAACCGGGCGGCCCGATGTAGAACCTCTCGGGACGGCCGAGCCTTGAACCGGGAGGACCGATGGATGGAGGGACGGTGGCGGCGGCGCTGCTTGCGTCGGTGCTGGCGGGCTCCACCGGTACGGGCCCGGGGGACCTCCACACCTGGGAGGTGATGCCGGGCGCGTCCCAGGTCTACATCGTGACCCACCGAGCCGGCCTGCTGTCGTTTCTCGGCCACGAGCACGCCATCGTGCCGGGAGAGTGGAGCGCACGGCTCTGCCTCGCGCGCCCGATCCCCGAGGGAGCGCACGGGTCCCTGGTCGTCCGGACGGGCTCCCTGGTGATCGACTCCGACTCCGCCCGCGCCCTGGCGGGCCTCGGCGGCGGGCCCGGCCTCGAGGACCGCCAGGAGGTCCAGGGGAAGATGCTCGACTCCCTTCACCTCGACGCCGACCGATTCCCCGAGATCCGCCTGGAACTCCGGGCCGCCGGGGCTGCGGTGGACGGTCGATTCACGGCACGCGGGACCGTCACGCTCCGCGGCGTGACGCGGGACGTCGAGTTGCCCGTGACGGTGGACGACGGGGAGGGCGAACGAGGCGGGATCCGACTGTCCGGCACACTCCGCATCCGCCAGCGCGACTTCGGCATCGAGCCCGAATCCGTCGGAGGCCTGGTCAAGGTCTCCAACGACGTCGACCTGCACTTCGCCCTGGCTGCCGTGCCCTCGGAGGAGGTGTGTGGCGCCGACGTGCCCGGCGGCGCTTTCAGGGCACGGGATCGGGCGGGCCGCCCTGGCTGACATCGTCCCCCGCGCCGACCTCCACCCCATCCACCTTCCAGATCTCCTCGCTGTACTCCCTGATCGAGCGGTCCGACGAGAAGCGCCCCATGCGCGCAACGTTCAGGATGGACATGCGCGCCCAGCGCTCGGGGTCGGCGAACGCCTCCGCCACCCGCTCCTGGCAGTCCACGTAGGCGCGATAGTCCGCCAGGAGGAAGTAGTCGTCCCGGTCCCGCAGGGAGCGTACCAGGGGCTCGAAGAGCGATCGATCTCCGCCCGTGAAGTGGCCGCTCTCCAGGAGGGCCAGGACCCGCCGGAGCTCTCCGTCATGCCCGATCTCCTCATCCGGCCGGTAGCCCCGCTCCCGCCGGGCCGCGACCTCGGCCGCCGTGAGTCCGAACAGGAAGAAGTTCTCCTCGCCCACCGCCTCGCGGATCTCCACGTTGGCCCCGTCCAGCGTGCCGATGGTGAGCGCCCCATTCAGGGCAAACTTCATGTTGCCGGTACCCGACGCCTCCTTGCCCGCGGTGGAGATCTGCTCGGACAGGTCCGCGGCCGGGTACACGGGGCGAGCCGACTTGACGTTGAAGTCCGGGTAGAAGAGCACGCGCAGGCGCCCCGCCACGCTCAGGTCGTCGTTTACCATGTCGCCGACCGCGTGGATGAGCTTGATGATGCGCTTGGCCATGAAGTAGCCCGGCGCCGCCTTGCCCGCGAAGATCAGCGTCCGGGGGACCCCGCCGCCTTCGGGGTCGTCCAGCATCCGAGCGTACAGCGTGATGGCGTGGAGCACGTTCAGGTGCTGGCGCTTATACTCGTGGATGCGCTTGACCTGGACGTCGAACAGGCTGTCCGGGTCGGCGCGGATCCCCGTGGCCGTCTCCATGACCCTCGCCAGCCGCGCCTTGTTGTCCCGTTTGACCTTCCTCCACGCCTCCCGGAAGGATGCGTCCTCCGCAAAATTCTCCAGGGCGCGCAGGCCCTCCAGGTCCCGGGTCCACGTCTCTCCGATCGCCTCGGTGATCAGCGCCGCCAGGCCGGGGTTGGCCTCCATCACGAAGCGCCTGGGGCTCACGCCGTTGGTCTTGTTGCTGAATTTCTCCGGCCACAGCTCGTGAAAGTCCCGTAGCACCGTGGCCTGGAGAAGCTCGGTGTGCATGGCCGCCACCCCGTTGATCGCGTGGCTACCCACGCAGGCCAGGTTGGCCATCCGCACACGCTTGTCCGAGTGCTCGTCGATGAGGGACAGTCGCTGGACCCGCCCTTCATCCCCCGGATAGCGTATCCGGACCTCGTCCAGGAAGCGCTGGTTGATCTCGAAGATGATCTCCAGGTGGCGGGGGAGGACGCTCCGGAACAGCGGGAGGGGCCACGTCTCCAGGGCCTCGGGCAGCAGCGTGTGGTTGGTATAGGCGAACGTGCGGGTGGTGGTGTCCCACGCCTCCTCCCAGCCGACACCGTGCTCGTCCACGAGCAGCCGCATCAGCTCGGCCACGGCGATCGAAGGGTGGGTGTCGTTGAGTTGGATGGCCCACTTGTCGTGGAAGGCGTCCAGCCGATCCCGCCTCTGCTGGTAGATGCGGACCATGTCCTGGAGCGCGCACGAGACGAAGAAGTACTGCTGCTCCAGGCGCAGCACCTTGCCTGAGGCGGGTTCGTCGTTGGGGTAGAGGACCTTGGTCAGGTTCTCCGAGGCGACCTTGTCCTCCACCGCTCCGTAGTAATCCCCCACGTTGAAGGCCTGGAAGTCGAAGGACTCGCTGGCCCGGGCGGCCCACAGCCGCAGCAGGTTGACGTTCCGGACTCCGTACCCGGCCACGGGCGTATCGAAAGGCGTGCCTTTGAGGACCCGCTCGGGGATCCAGCGCACCCGGTACCTGCCCTGGTCGTCCACGTATGGCTCGGTACGGCCGCCCAGCTTCACGTCGAAGGCCACCTGGGGGCGTGGGATCTCCCAAGCGTTGCCGTAGCGAAGCCATGTGTCGGCGATCTCGACCTGCCACCCGTCCCGGATCGTCTGGTCGAAGATGCCGAACTCATAGCGGATGCCATGCCCGATGGCCGGGATGGCCAGGGTCGCGAGGGAGTCCATGAAGCAGGCCGCCAGCCGCCCGAGTCCTCCGTTGCCCAGGCCGGGTTCCTCCTCCTCCTGAAGGAGGTCGTCCAGGTCGAAGCCGCGCTCCAGCCCGGCCACCGCTTCCCTGGCGGCGTCCACCAGGCCCAGGCTCAGCAGATTGCAGCCGAGCTGTGGCCCCAGCAGGAACTCGGCGGAGAGGTAGACGACCGTGCGGCTCTCCAGGCGAAAGTAGGTCCTCGCCGTGTCGCGCCAGTGGAGCAGGAGGCGCTTCCGGACGGCATACGCCAGCGCCAGGTACCAGTCGTGGCGCGTCGCGACGTCGGGAAACTTGGCCTGCATGGAAAAGAGCTGCTGGAGCATGTCCGAGCGGAGCCCGTCCGCCGCCGAATTCAGCGGCTCTATACCCCGCGTCGACAGCCCGGGCCCCCGTGCCTCCGCCGGCCCCGTCCCTTCCGCTGGCATCTCCATGGCGTCCGCCTCCTTGAAGGGACGTATCATCGGGGACGAGGGAGTGGGGGGCAACGGGTGCGGCCGGCCGGCGAGGTCCCTCATCTGGGCGGTGCGAGGCATCCGCGGCCGTCAGACCCTGACCAGGGCCTGGGCCAGACGGGCCAGCGCGGCCTCCGGCTCCCTCGACAATTGGCGCCACGTGATCCGGACCACGCGGAAGCCGGCGGCGGTCAGCACGGCGTCCCGGCGCCGGTCGCCTTCGAATGAGGTCGCCGAGCCGTGATAGGCGAACCCGTCGGTCTCCACCACCAGGCGCGGCCCCCGCCACAGGAAGTCGACTTCAAGCCCCTTGACCCGAACGTTCGCCTCGGGCGCCGGGAGCTGGGCCCTCCGCACGAGGTCCAGGAAGCGCGCCTCCGCTTCCGATCGGGTCAGGGCCGGCTCCGCGCCGCCGGCGAGGAGGGCACGCAGGGTACGCGTCCCGGGTCGTCGCGGGTAACGCGCGAGGAGCGCCTCCACCTCGCCACGCTCCACCAGTGCGTGCCGGTCGGCCCGGGCCAGGGCCCGCTCCAGTTCCCGGAGACGGACTGAGCCGGACAGGTCCAGGATGGTGCGAGCGGGAGCGGTGATCGGAATGCCCTTGTGGGACGTGGTCTCGTCGGGCGCCAGCCCTGTCACGCGATGCACCCGCACCGCACGGCCCGGGATCCGGTACCGCACCGAAACGGTGACGTCCACCACGGGCGGGCGGGCTGGGCCGGCCGGTCGAGGCAACAGCTTCCACAGGCCGGCAGCCGAACCGTGGCTCAGCACGGCGCCTGGGCCACACGCGAGGACCGCGGCCATCTCCCTCTCGTAGCGCCCCCGCAAGGGCCCGACCTTGTAGACGCCCCGGTGAAGAGGGCGAAGCCCACCCTTCCTCACGCGATGATCGATGGCGTGGACGGGGAGGCCGGCTCCCAGAAGCTGCTGTCGACCGACCACGCCGTACTGGCGGGCGGCCAGGGCGGCGATCACGACCTCGGCGCCGGGCTGACCGTGGACGCCAGGTGGGTCGCCCGGCGCGATATCGGCCGCCGGGCGCCTTGACGGCCGCGCGGTTCCCCGATAGTGGATTGGTGCCTCGGACACGTTACCCCTCGGTGGTCGAGGTGTCGTCAACTCGGAAAGGCCGGCCCATTCCGCCACGCTCGTCGACTTCACGTCATATGGTGTCGTCAACTCGACAGTGATCTCGTCCGTCGCTCATGCGCGCAGCATTCACGTCACATAGAGACGTCAAGTCGACTAGCATGCGAAGAAACGCCACGCTTGCAGGGTTGACGTCATGGCCCAGAGGCGAAGATCGACTGCATCGACCGAGGCCACTCGCGCGGGGCGCGCGCGCCGGCGAGCCCCTGTGCCACCCAGGTGGACCGCACGCGCCGACGCGCGCGCACGACATCTTCTGGCCGGCCCCGATCCGCGGGCCCGATCCCCGGCCCCGATCCCCGGCCCCGATCCGCGGGCCCCGATCCGCGGCCCCGATTCCGCAAGCCCGATCCGCCACCCCGACCCGCCACCCCGACCCGCCACCCCATCCGCGCCCCCGATGCCGCCCCCCGATGCCGCGCCCCCCACTCACCCCACCTCGCATGCCCCCCCC
>DASWKP010000015.1:0-1900 GCA_036396575.1 Longimicrobiales bacterium
TCCGGGAGCGCGTACGTTGTGGCGTACGACGCCGACAACGAGCTGGCCTCCTTCCGCTACGCCAACCCGGGCCTGAGGATCGAGGCCGCCGAAGCGCCTTTCGACCTGGGAGGGACGACCTATCCCGCCGGGTCGTGGATCATCCCCGAGACGGGCAACGCGCCCGAGCTGCGCCGGACTCTTGAGCTGGCCGGTGCCGAATACGGCTTCACCGCCGTGGCCACCGGGCAGACCCCCACGGTGGCCACGCACCCCGTGGCCACGCCCCGGGTGGCCGTGGTCCACGACTGGCGAAGCACCCAGAACGAGGGATGGCTCCGGGTCGGGCTGGACGAGTACGGCATCCCCTACGACTACGTCTCGGTCCACGCCATCCGGGACACGCCGGACCTCAAGGACCGCTGGGACGTCATCCTGATGGGCCCGACGGGGAACGCCATGAGCGTCCTGACGGGGTTGGAGGGCGACGAGCCCATCCTGTGGGCGCCCACCGAGCACACCCCCAACATCGGACGCCAGGACGCCACCGCGGACATGAGGGGCGGCGTCGAGCTGGAAGGCATCCTGAACCTCGAGCGCTTCCTGGAGGCCGGAGGCGTCCTGGTGACTCTGACCTCCAGCTCCGACCTGCCCGTGCACTTCGGGCTGGCCCGCGGCGTGGCGATCGTGGAACGGCCCGGGCTGTGGGCGGAACGGGGAGTGTTCCGGGTGGAGAAGCTCGAGCCCGCGCACCCGCTGGGCTACGGCTTCGGAGACGAGCTGGGCGTCTCGTTCGGCGACGGTCCCATCTTCGCCACCGGCGGGGGCGGCGGGCGGGGAGGATCCGGCGCCGGCGAGGAGCTGGGTGGCCCGGGCAGCACGACCGCGCGGCGCACGGGTCGGGGGACCCCCGACGACCGCGATATCGTTCAGGGCCGGCCCCGGGATTGGGGGCAGGAGGGCGTGGAGGAGTTCATGGCCTCCGAGGAGGACGACGAGGAGGACGGCGAGGACGGAGCCGTGCCGGCGGTCCGCACGGTCTTCGCCTTCGCGCGCGATCCGATGGAAGTCCTGATCAGCGGCGGCGTGAGGAACCCCCACCTCCTGGCCGGCGCCCCGGCGTTGGTGGACGTGCGGCGGGGGCAGGGACACGTGGTTCTCTTCAGCTTCAACCCGTTCTGGCGGAGCCACACCCACGGCTCGTACGCCCTGGTCTTCAACGCCCTCCTCAACTACGGGAGCTACGTGCCGGCGACGGCCGTGATCAGCGAGGTTCCGGAGGACGGGACGCGGTAGCCGGGGCCGGTGCCGCCAGCAGCTCATCGAGGATGCCAGCCGCCACCGAGTAAGGGGTTTCCTGTCCGGCGACGATCCGGTCCAGCCCCGCGGCGAGGCGGTCGGCCACCGCGGGGGATCGCCACGCCACGCGCCGTAGCTCCCGGTCCACGACATCCCGGACGCGGCGCTCGGCGCGCGCCCGGCGGCGGCGTTCCAGCTCGCCACTCGCCACGAGGTGCGCCCTGTGCCGTTCGACGGCGTCCAGCAGTTCGGGCACGCCGTCCCCGGTCTGGGCCACGGTCTTGAGCACGGGGATGGTCCACCCCTCGCTCGTGTCACCCCGCGCGCCGCCCCGGTCCCGCGCCTTCCTCGCCCGCGCCGCCGCCGCCATGTCCACGCCGTGGTGCGCCGGGACGTTCCGCATGGCGTCGCCGGCGCGCAGGTGGATGGCCTGGCTGATCTCCTTGAGCAGCCGGTCCGCCCCGGGCCGGTCCGCCTTGTTGACGACGAAGACGTCCGCGATCTCCATGATACCGGCCTTGAGCGCCTGAACCTCGTCGCCCAGGCCCGGCACCAGCACCACCAGGCTCACGTCGGCGGTCTCCACGACCTCCACTTCGTCCTGCCCCACCCCGACCGTCTC
>DASWKP010000016.1:0-1720 GCA_036396575.1 Longimicrobiales bacterium
CCCGGTCGACGATCTGGTCCGGTGGTTCGGGACGAAGGCCGTGCCCCACTTCGCCCGGCTGTACCCCCAGTTCTTCGCCCCGTTCACGGACACCCGGGCGTTCGTCCTGACCCTCAACGACGTGATCCATCCCGAGGTCCGCAAGTTGTTCCCCGGCGCCGACGTCCCCACGTTCGACTTCTCCACGCCGGACGACCACAGCGTGGTCATCGGGTACCGGTCCGCGCGCAAGCTGTGCTCGTTCGCCGAGGGCCTGGTGGAGGGCGCGGCCGCCCACTTCGGCGAGACCGTGACCATGAGCCAGAGCCAGTGCATGAAGCGCGACGACGAACGGTGCCTGATCCTGTGCACCTTCGTCCGCGTCCCGGAGCCGGCGAGCGCATGACGGCCCCCCCTGACGAGCAGTCCCGGCTCCAGCGCCGCTACGAGCGCGAGCGGGCGGCCCGCCGCGAGGCCGAGGCCATCGCCGAGCGGGTCACCGGCGAGCTGTATGCCAAGAACCGGGAGGCGGAGCGGGCCAACCGCGACCTGGAGGCGGCGAACCAGACGCTCAAGGACTTCGTGGCCGTGGCCGCGCACGACCTGCGCGGGCCGGTCAGCGCCATCATGGGCTTCGCCAACACCATGCTCCGGGCCTGGGACCAGTTCTCCGAGGAGGAGAAACAGGAGTACGTGAGCATCATCGAGCGCCAGGGCAAGCACGTCACCCGGATGCTCGACAGCCTGCTCACGGTGAGCCGGATCGAGTCCGGGGCCCTCGACGTCCAGCGCGAGGAGATCCCGGTCGCGGGCGCCATCGCCACGGCGCTGGAGGACGTGGGTGACCGGGCCAGGGACCTGGACGTGCGGTGCCCCGACGGCCTGACGGTGGTGGCCGACCCCGATCACGTCCAGCGGATCCTGGTCAACTACATCAGCAACGCGTACAAGTACGGCGAGCCGCCGGTCACCGTGGAGGCCCGGGAGGTGGACGGGTACGTGGAGGTCGTGGTCAGCGACCTCGGTCAGGGCGTCCCGGACGACTTCGCGTCGCGGCTGTTCCACAAGTTCGCGCGGGCGGACAGCGAGGCCACCCGCAAGGAGAAGGGCACGGGCCTGGGCCTGTCGATCGTCCAGGGCCTGGCCCAGGCCAACCAGGGCGACGCGTGGTACGAGGCCAACCAGCCCCACGGCTCCCGGTTCGGCGTCCGCCTGCCGGCGAAAGCCGCCGCGTGAGCGACGGACGGAGCGTCCTGGTCGCCGTGGAGGACGACCCCGACTTCCAGGTCCTGATCCGGGCCGCGCTGGCAGGCGACGAGCATCTCGAGGTCGCTGCGGACATGCCCGCCACGGTGGACGCGGCCATCGAGGTGGCCGGGCGCGTCCATCCCCAGCTGATCATCCTGGACCACAACCTGGAGGGGGAGATGGTCGGCCTCCAGGCCGCTCCTCGCCTCAAGGAAGCCGCGCCGGAGACCAAGATCCTGCTGTTCACGGCGTACGACGTGGCCGCCGAAGCCAAGCGCGAGCCCGCCATCGACGCCTACGTCCGCAAGGACAACGTCCAGGACCTGGCCCCCACCGCCCGGAGACTCCTGGGCCTGTAGGCGGCAGGGCAACCGGTTTTTTCCCCACCGAAGGAACTCTGTGCAGGTGCACAAAGGTGTTCCGGGGTCCGGCGGCGAACCAATCAAACCATCGCTCTGCCAGTCCGGAGAGAGGCCCGAGGACCCCCAAAAGA
>DASWKP010000017.1:0-32135 GCA_036396575.1 Longimicrobiales bacterium
CGGGGCGGGCAACTCGGCGGTTGAAGCGGCGCTGGAGCTGTTCCGGAACGGCGCCCGGGTGAGCCTGGTCCACTTCCTGGACGACATCGACCCGGGCGTGAAGCCATGGGTCGTGCCCGACATCCGCAATCGCCTCGACAAAGGCGAGATCCCCGTCTACTGGCGGCACCGCGTGGCCGAGGTGCGCTCCGGGTCGGTCGCGCTGAGGAGCGACGTGACGAACCAGCCGGTGGAGCTAGCCAACGACTGGGTCCTGGCCATGACCGGCTGGCGCGCGGACCCGCACCTCCTCAGGGCCCTCGGCGTGGGCATCGACGAACAGACCGGCATCCCCGCCCACGACGCGGCCACCATGGAGACCGACGTCCCCGGCGTCTTCATCGCCGGGGTGCTCGCCGCGGGGCACAACGCCAACAAGATCTTCATCGAGAACGGGCGCGAGCACGGCGGATCGATCGTGGGGGCGTTGGTGGAGCGCTGGGCGCGCGAACGCAGCGGGCTTCAGGATCGGCCGCCTCGACGATGAAGTCACTCCAGGGCCACCACCACCGCCTCGCCACCTTCCACACTCCCCACTCGCACCACCGCCCCCGGCTCCACCTCCCTGCGCACGTAGCCCATGGCGATGGCTTCACCGAAGCGGGGCGACTGGACGGCCGAGGTCACCTCGCCCACCGGGGCCTCGTCGCGCACCTCCGGGGCGAAGAGGGGCGTGCCACGGGCGGGGGTCGGCGCCTCGCCCAGGCGCAGCCCGCGCAGGTAGCGGTTCACGTGGCCCCGGTCACGGATACGCACGATGACCTCCTGGCCCGTGTAGCAGCCCTTGCGATGGTCGATGGCCCGTTCGCCCAGCCCCGCCTCCATGGGAATCCTGCCCTCGTCCATGTCCACGCCGAAGGCGGGGCGGCCCGCCTCCACCCTGAGCGTCTCCCACACCGCGTGGCCGGCGGGCCTGGCGCCCGCTTCCAGGAGCCGCCGCCACAGGGCCTCCACCGTGCGCCGGTCCGCCATCACGTCCAGGGCCGGCGTGGCCACGTCCCCGCAACGCGCCACGTGCAGGAGGCGTCCGTCGCCGGAGTCCACCGCCACGTACTGCCCTTCGGCCAGGGCCTCCAACTCGGCGTCGTCCACCCGGAGCCCGAGGGCCTCGCGAGTAACCAGCGCCGGCGCCCCCGGTCCCAGCAGGGTGAGGTGTCCGGTGGCCGCGCTCACGTCCTCCACGGCGGCGAAGCGCGGCGGAACCGTCCTGCTGAAGTGATCGAGCGCCCCGGGCAGCCCATCGGCGGGAAAGTCCAGCAGCAGCGCCTCACCGCCCGCCCCCGCCCCCGGCAGGGCCACCGGCGCCCCCGGCCGCCCCACGGGTGCCGGCCCCGCGCCTCCCACATCCAGGCGGAACACCCGGAGGTCGGTCACCATCCTCCCTTTGGGCGTCAGGATGGTGGAGTACGTCGCCCGGCCCCGCAGCGCTTCGCCGTCTCGCCGCTCGGGCCCGGGGGGCATGGCCCCCGACAGGACCCCGTTCAGCATCTGCACGGGTGCGCGCCCCGTGACCCGGACCCGTCCCCGAAAGGAGCGGTCCACCACCGCCACCGACCGCACCGCCGCCGCGTACTCCGCCGCGGGGTCCCCGTAGTGCCGGGCCCGCCCGCCGCCGGGTGTCTCCGCGAAGACGGCCCCTGCCGCCTCGTGGAGGGCTCGGTACCCGCTCATGCGCTGCCCTCCGTCCATCTCAGGTCCACGTCCTCACCCGCCTTCAGGCGCTTCACCACTCCCCGGATGCGGGCGGCGTCCGGCGCGCCGGGGGCCGCGTCCAGGTAGGCTTCGAGTTGCTCCGATGCCTCCTCGCGCCGCCCCAACCTCGCCAGAAGGATCCCCCCGGCACGGTGCTCGGTGGGAGAATCGGGGCGGACGAGCAGGAGGCGCTCCACAGCCGCCAGGGCCCGCCGGTCGTCCCCCACGTTCATGTGGACGCCCTTCAGGTTGCGGAGCAGGCGGGCCAGCATGTCCCGGCGGTCGGCGGTGCGCAGGAACGCGTCCTTCATGCGCACCATTCCCCCGTAGACCCGGTCCAGAAGCGCCTGGGCCTGGTCCGGATACAGGGTCTTGCCGCCGTCGAAGGCGTCCACGAGCACGTCGAGGGCCTCGCCCCGGTAGCGCACCAGGAAGTGGTGGGGAAAGTCCACGCCCTCCAGAGGCAGGCCCAGCCTCCACCCCACCTCCAGGACCACGATCCCCAGGGTCAGCGGGATGCCCACTTCCCGGTCGAGGACGTCGTTCAGGTAGGAGTTCCTGGGGTCGTAGTAGGCCTCCGCGTTGCCCCTGAAGCGGTGCCTCCGGAAGAGCGTGTCCAACAGCTCCTGGAGCACCAGGGGAGGTCCGGTCTCGTCGCCGAGACGGTCCTTCACCTCCTCGGCCAGGACGTCCAGGCGGGCGTGATACTGCTCCACCGAGATCTGGGGATACTCCTCCCGGGCCACCAGGAGGGCGGCTCGGGCCAGGTCCAGATCCCGCTCCGGGCGGCGCACCTCCCGGGCGAAGAGCTGTCTCGTGGCTGGTACCGGAGCCGTCATGTCCACCTGGTTGGCCTTGGCGCCGCCGGGGGCGCCGCGGCGGGTCGCTGAACGGGGGGTCGGGCGTCTACATTCCCGGCGTACACCCGATCCCTCCGGACGAGCCCGCCGCCAGGCGGTCGGGCCTGCCGGCGCCACCCATCTACCCGCGACCCATCTACTCACGACCCCGCGAGCCCCAACAGACCCGCGAGCCCGCATGACCGACGAGCCCAGAGACCAGCGCCCCCGCATCCGGCTGAGCCTCCTGTCCCACGGGGCCGGGTGAGCGTGTAAGCTCGGGATGTCCGAGCTGGCGCAGGTTCTGCGTCACCTTCTCCCCGTGGAGGATGCCAACGCCCTGGTGGACGCCAGCACCGGGGACGACGCCGCCGTGTACCGTCTCGGCCCGGACCGGGCCCTGGTGGTGACGGTGGACTACTTCGCCCCGGTCGTCGACGATCCCCGGGACTTCGGGCGCATCGCCGCGGCCAACGCCCTCTCGGACGTCTACGCCATGGGCGGACGGCCACTCTTCGCGCTCAACCTGGTGGGCTTCCCCCGAAAGCTCCTGGGCCAGGAGGTGCTGGAGGCCATCCTGCGTGGCGCCGCCGACACGTGCCGGGAGGCGGGCATCGCCATTCTGGGAGGGCACTCCATCGACGACCAGGAACCCAAGTTCGGGATGGTGGCGGTGGGCGAGGTGCACCCGGAGCGGATCGTCACCAACGGCGGGGCCCGTCCCGGCGACCGCCTCGTCATCACCAAGCCCCTGGGCACGGGCGTCATCAGCACGGCCATCAAGGCGGACGCGGTGTCCGCCGCCACGGTGGAGCGGGCCGTGGAGGTGATGGCGACCCTGAACCGCGGCGCCGCGGAAGCGATGGCCCGGGCAGGGGTGCGCTGCGCAACCGACGTCACGGGCTACGGCCTCCTGGGGCACCTCCGCACCCTCCTGCGCAACTCCGAGGTCCGGGCGGAGATCCACTCCCAGGCCGTACCGCTCCTCCCGGAGGCCCTGGCCCTCGCCGAGGCGGGCCACGTGCCCGGCGGCACGCGCCGAAACCTGGCGGACCTAATGGAGGACGTGCTCTTCGACCGCGTGGTGGCCGACCCTCTGCGGACGCTCCTGGCCGACGCCCAGACCTCGGGGGGCCTCCTCATGGCGGTGCCGCCCGAGCGGGTCGACGATCTCGTGGCGGAGCTCAGGGCGTGCGCGCCCGCCGCGGCGGTGGTAGGGGAGGTAGTGGAGGGGCGGGCGGGCTCCATCGCCGTCCTTTAGGCCCCACTCGTTTGCCCCGTAGCGCGCTTCGTCGGCCCCGAACGTTCATTCGCCGACGGGCGCCGGAAAACGGGGATCCCACGGTGGCCGATTCCGGTACACGGACGGCAGCCCCCATCCGCCCGACCTGAGGATCCCGCCATGTCGCTTTCGCACCGTCCAGGCTCCCGTGCCCTCTGCTTCTCGGCGCGGGCAACCCTTGTCGCGCTGGCGCTGGCGCTGGCGGCGGGCCCCCAGCCGGTCCACTCCCAGATCCTCTTCCAGGACGACTTCGAGAGGGACCTGGAGGGGTGGACCTTTCCCCATGGACGGGGCGCCGACCTGATTGACTCGGGCGATCCCGCCCACGGCCAGGTCCTCTCCCTCCAGACCCGGAACCTCCCCGTGTTGGCCCTCATGCGGGGCTCCGAGGTATGGGAGGACGTGCGGGTGGAAGGGTGGCTCCTCTTTCCCGAGAGCGTCCACAACTACCTGGGCTTCATGTACCGCTACGTCGAGGGGGACGGCCGCTCGGACTTCGGCAACATCTACGTCAAGGGGAACGGCAGCTACATCCGCGTGAACCCGCACCGGGACACCAACGTGGGACGCACCCTCTACGAGGAGATGTTCACCCGACTGGAGGGACCCGGACGCATCGACATCGGCCGGTGGACGCCTTTCGCGATGGAGGTGGTGGGCGCCGAGGCGCACCTCTACGTGGGCGAGGTGAACGAGCCCCAGGTGACCGTGCCGTTCTATCCGTACGAGCGGGGCGCTTTCGGCTTCAAGCCTCGAAACCCCGGGGGCGCGGTGTGGCTCGACGACATCCGGGTCCGGGCCATCGACGGCTTCACGTACCGGGGGCCGCCCCGCCCCGATGTGCCCTACCACCCCGAGGAGCTGGTCACCGACTGGCGCGTCCTGGGCCCCCTCACCCGCATGGTGCAGGAGGTGGAGACGCGCCCATTCGATCCGGGGCTGGCGCTGGAGGACGGGGGCCGCACCGTGACCTGGCGGCCCTGGGCCACCGACCCCCGGGGCGCGGTGGTCACCGGCCTGGTCACCGACTACCGCGGCCCCCGCAAGGTGGCGTACTTCCTGGCCGAAGTGACGTCCCCCCAGGGCGGCCAGGCCACGGCGGCGTTCAGCACCGTGGACGACCTGGCCGTCTGGATCAACGGCCAGTTCTGGGGCTTTCCCCTTGGGGACGACGCAGCCTGGTGGGACGTGGGGACCAATCCCGATCATCCGGACATCACCGCACAGATGAGTCTCCGCCCGGGCGTGAACCACATCCTGATCCGGGTGGTGGGGGGCTCGTACGCCACCGGGGGGTTCTTCATGAGAATCGACCCCCGCCCCGCCGGGACCTGAGCGGGGAGCGCGCGGCCCACCCCCCTCCGACACCGACAACTGCCCACGCGTCGGGCCCCGCAACGCGCGCGGGCAGTTGACCGCGCTATGGGCGGCGAAGTGACCGGGGACCCTCACAGGCTACCCGCGCGCGGGCACTTGACCGCGCCATGCGCGGCGAAGTGACCGATGACCTTCAGGCACCCTCGCGCGCGGGCAGTTTGCCGCGCTACGCCATTCGACGACGCAGGCGGGCCTCGCGGCCCACCCCTCCGACACCGACAACTGCCCACGCGTCGGGCCCCGCAACGCGCGCGGGCAGTTGACCGCGCCACCCACTCGACACCGCGCGCGGGCCTCGCGGCGCCCAGGCGCACGCCGCAGTTGACCGCGCTACGCGCGGCAGATCGGCCGCGGGCCCTCTGGCACCGATGAGCGCGGGCCGATCACCGCGCCATACGCGCGACCGCACCGGGGCGTCGAGAGTCCTGCGTGAAGGTCGTCTCGTCGAACACCCGCGCGCGGACGCGACGTGACGCCGGACCCGTCCGCCCCGGCGTCACGCCCGCGCCGTCGTCTCTCCCTGGGGCGTGTCCCGGGACTTCCGGCGGGCGCGACCCTGAGGCGGGGCGCCCACCAGCGCCACCGCCATGACCTGATCGAGGTCCTCCACCAGGTGGATCTTCAGGCTCGACCGCACGTGCTCGGGCAGATCCTCCAGGTGGGACTCGTTCTCCGCCGGGATGATGATCTCCCGGATGCCCGCTCGCACGGCCCCGAGGAGCTTCTCCTTCACGCCGCCGATAGGCAGCACGCGGCCCGTGAGCGTCAGCTCACCGGTCATGGCCACGTCGCGCCGCACCTTCTTCCCCGCAAGCGCGGACACCAGGGCCGTGGCCATAGTGATCCCGGCCGACGGCCCGTCCTTGGGCACGGCCCCGGCGGGCACGTGGATGTGGATCTCCTTGCCACTGAGCACCCCCTCGTCGATGCCGAGGTGGGTGAAGTTGGTTTTGGCATACGTGAGGGCCGCCCGACCGCTCTCCTTCATGACGTCGCCGAGCTGGCCGGTGAGGACCAGGCCGCCCTCCCCGGGCATGACGCTGGCCTCCACGAACATGATGTCGCCGCCCATGGGGGTGTAGAACATCCCCGTGGCCACGCCCACGATATCCGCAGGAGCCATGCGCTCGGGATGCACCCGCGGCCGGCCGAGCAGCTCCTTGACCTCGTCGGGCTCCACGGCCATGTGGTCCACCTTCCCGGAGGCGATCTGCCGAGCCACCTTCCGGGCCAGCTTGCCGAGCTCCCGTTCGAGCTGCCGAACGCCCGCCTCCCGCGTGTACTTCTGGATGACGGAGGTGATGGCCGCCTCGCCCACGTCGATCTCCATCTCCCTCAGGCCGTTCTCCTCGATCTGTCTGGGCAGGAGGTACTGCAGGGCGATCTGGAGCTTCTCCTCCTCGGTGTAGCCCGGAAACTCCACCCGCTCCATGCGGTCCAGCAGAGGAGGCGGAATCCGGTCGCTGTAGTTCGCCGTGGCGATGAAGAGCACCTCGGACAGGTCGAAGGGAATCCCCAGGTAGTGGTCCACGAACGTGGAGTTCTGCGCCGGGTCGAGCACCTCGAGCAGGGCAGCGCTGGGGTCGCCCTGGAAGGACACACCCAGCTTGTCCACCTCGTCCAGCAGGAAGACCGGGTTCTTGGTCTTGGCCTGCTTCATGCCCTGGATGATGCGACCGGGCATGGCGCCCACGTAGGTCCGGCGGTGGCCCCGCACGTCGGCCTCGTCCCGGGCGCCGCCCAGGGAGATGCGGACGTACTTGCGCCCCAGCGAGCGGGCGATGGACTGGGCGATGGACGTCTTGCCCACACCGGGAGGGCCGACGAAGAGCAGGATCGGGCCCCGGCCTATGCGGTCGTCCTCGTTGCCCGGCAGCTCGTCCTCCTCGGCCGAGCCGGAAGCGGACGGATCTTCGCCCTCCGTCGCGGCGACCGCCGCGGCCAGAGCCTCGGCGTCCTCCGCCCTCCGGTCGAGCTGGAGCTTCCGCACCGCCAGGAACTCCAGGACGCGGTCCTTCACGTCTTCGAGCCCGTAGTGGTCCTCCTCCAGGATCTCCTCCGCGCGCTCCAGGTCGATCTTGTCCTCGGTGCGCGCGTTCCAGGGCAGCTCCGTGACCCACTCCAGGAAGGTCCGGATGACCTGGTACTCGGCGGACTGCGGGCTCGTCCGCTCCAGACGGTGCAGCTCGCGGTCCACCTCCGTCCGCTGCTCCTCGGTCAACTCGAACGCGTCCAGGCGCTTCTTAAGCTCCTCGACATCGTCGCGCTCCTCCTCCTCGCCGAGCTCCTTCTGGATCTGCTTGAGCTGCTCCCGCAGCAGCATCTCGCGCTGCCGTTCGCCGAGCTCCGACTGGACCTTGGCCTGGATGTCCTCCTGGGCATCGATGCGCGCGAGTTCGCGCTCCACGGCCACCAACGCGTGACGCATGCGCTGCTCGTCGTCCAGCGTCTCCAGGAGCATCTGCTTGTCTTCGGTGGGCAGCTCCAGGTAGAACGCCACGAGGTCGGCGAAGGCGCCGGGGTCGTCCACGCCCTGGATGAGCTGATTGAGGGCCTCGGCGGGCACGCCTCTGCGCGTCCCGAGCTCCGCCGCGCGGTCCCTCAGCTCGTGGTCCAGCGCCTGGAAGGCCGGATCCTCGGGCGACTGGAACTGCTGGCGCTCCATCGGCAGCAACACGGCGTTGAGCATGTTCTCGCCGTCCGACTGATAGCTAACCGCCTGGGCCCGCCCCTCGCCCTGCACGAGGAGCTGGACACCCGCCCGGACCCGGTGGGTCTGGATGATGCGCACCACCGTGCCCACCGTGTAGAGCACGTCGGGGCTCGGCTCATCCACGTTCTCTCTCTGTGCCACCGCGAAGAGCCGCCGGTCGCCGTCCAGCACCGCCTGCACCGCCTCCACCGTGCCCGGTCGGCCGGCCGAGATGGGAACGGCCACACCCGGATACACGACCGTATCCCTTAACGGCAGGACCGGGAGGGTGAATCGCTCGCCCATGAATCCTCTCAATGATGAACGCCTCGGAAGGCGCAAAAAGGGCCTGGCGCCCCCGAAAGGCGCCACCAGGCCCGAATGTCGGGTCTCTGTGCCGGCCCTATGGCTTGCACGAAGCCTGCCAGCGCCAGCACCCACGATTCGTGCCGTTTCAGCAGGCTTTCCGGCCCGCGGGTGCCATTCTGGCGGCGGTGTTCGCCTTTTTCGGTCAGCATCTGCAGTTTAGCTTGGGCCTGGACTCGGGGCGACCTCACCGCTGTCACGATCGGGGACGGCGCCCTGCGGCGGTCCCTCCCAGGAAGCGGCTGACAAATGAACGAATTGCTGGAGGGCGTGACCTGGTTCCGCGGCTCATCCGTGCGGATACGCCGGGCCGGCATGGAGATCTACGTCGATCCCTGGGGGCTCCAGGAAAACGGTGAGGCCGACGTCATCCTGCTCACGCATCCCCACTACGACAACTTCTCCGAGTCGGACATCGCCCGGGTGCGCTCGGTGGGCACCGTCCTCATCGCGCCGGCGTCCATGAAGAAGCAGCTCGGCGACGTGGACCACTACATGCGTCCCGGGGACCTCCTCAGCCTGGAGGGGGCGGACGTCCTCGCCGTGCCGGCCTACAACACCGAGAAGCGCTTCCATCCTCGGGCCAGCCAGTGGCTGGGGTACGTCTTCACGCTCGGAGGCGTGACCTTCTATCACGCGGGCGACACGGACTGCCTCGAGTCGATGTCCGGCATCCGCTGCGACGTGGCGTTCCTCCCGTGCGACGGCCGCTACACCATGGGCCCCGAGGACGCCGCGCGGGCGGCCGAAGCGTGCGGCGCCCAGGTGGTGGTCCCCGTCCACTGGGGCGACGTCAGCGGCTCCGCCGCCGACGCCGAGCGCCTGGCCGAGCTCTTTCCGGGCAAGGTCAGCATCCTGGAACGGCAGGCCTGAGACCATATCCGGGTCGGCCGCACCCGGCTCCCATGTCCCCAACCCGGCGATCACCATGCGTCCCGACCCCGTTCGCCTCGCTTCCACGATCCTGCTGGTCACCATGACGGCCATCCCCGCGGTGGCACAGACCGGGGAGGGCACGCCGGGCACCATGGCGGGTCGGTCCACCGTCTACGCGCCCCACGGCGTGGTGGCGACCAGCCAGTCCCTGGCCAGCTCGGCGGCCCTCGAGATCCTCATGGCCGGCGGCAACGCCGTGGACGCGGCGGTGGCGGCGGCGGCGGCGCTGAACGTGGTGGAGCCCCACATGACCGGCCTGGGCGGCGACATGTTCGCCATCCTGTGGTCCGCCGGCGAGCGCCGCCTGGTCGGGCTGGACGCCAGCGGCCTGTCGGGCTCCGGGATGACGCCAGAGGCGCTGGCCGGCGAGGAGAGCATGCCCTACCGGGACCCCCGCGCGGTCACGGTCCCCGGAGCGCTGTCGGGGTGGGCCGCCCTCCTGGAGCGCTACGGCACGCTGGATCTGGCCCGGGTCCTCGCGCCGGCCATCCGGCTGGCGGACGAGGGCTTCCCGGTCTCGCCGATCATCGCGGAGCAGTGGGAGGGGCTGGCGGGTGTCCTGCGAGCGGACGCGGGGGCCGAAGCGACCTTCCTCGTGGACGACGGGCGCGCTCCCGGGGCCGGGGAGTGGTTCCGCAACCCGGACCTGGCGGAGTCGTTCCGCATGATCGCCCGGGAGGGACCGGGCGCCTTCTACGGAGGTGAGCTGGGCCGGAAAGTGGTAGAGGGGCTCCGTGCCCGGGGCGGCTTCCTGACGCTGGACGACCTCGCGACCCACCAGGCCCGCTGGGTGGAGCCCATCTCCGTGGACTACAAGGGCTACACCGTGTGGGAGCTGCCTCCCGCGGGACAGGGCGTGGCGGCGCTCCAGATGCTGGCCCTCCTGGAGCCCATCGATCTCGAAGGGATGGGCCACAACAGCGTCCAGTATCTGCACCACCTCATCGAGGCCAAGAAGCTGGCCTTCGCGGACCTGGGCCGGTACGTGGCCGACCCCGACCATATGGACGTATCCGTGGCCGACCTGCTGGATCCGGCGTACGTGGCCTCGCGCACCGCGCTCATCGATCCGGACCGGGCGGCGGAGCGGGCCGAGCCCGGGGACCTGGTCACGCACAGCGAGACCATCTACCTCACCGTGGCCGACCGCGACGGCAACATGATCTCGTTCATCAACAGCGTCTACGAATACTTCGGCTCGGGCGTGGTGATTCCCGGCACGGGCTTCGTGCTCCAGAACCGGGGGGCGGGCTTCACGCTTGAAGAGGGCCATCCCAACCGGGTGGGCCCGCGCAAGCGGCCACTGCACACCATCATCCCGGGCTTCGTGACCCGGGACGGGGAGCCGTGGATGTCCTTCGGGCTCATGGGCGGCTCCATGCAGCCCCAGGGCCACGTCCAGTTCCTGCTCAACCTCGTGGAGTTCGACATGGACCTGCAGGAGGCCATCGACGCCGTCCGCTTCCGCCACATGGGAGGGCTCAGAGTGGCCATCGAAGGCGCCTCGGCGGAGGTGATCGCGGGGCTGGAGGCCCTGGGCCACGAGGTGTCCATCGGGAACACCGCCTTCGGCGGCGCCCAGGCCATCATCCGTCTGGACCGGGGCTGGGCCGCAGGCTCGGACCCTCGCAAGGACGGCATGGCGGTGGGGCACTGACGGCGCCGTCGCGAGGCGACCCATGACGGAGCCCGACCTCATCATCCCCTGGGACCGCCTGCCGGAAGGCTTCGCCCGCCAACTCGACGAGCCACGCGGGCCGGCCGCGGTGCCACGTCCCGCCGCCACCATCGTCCTCCTGCGCGCGGGCGCTGGGGGCCCCGAAGTGCTGCTGCTCCGCCGCGTACGGAACGCCGGCTTCGTGCCGGGCGCTTATGTGTTCCCGGGGGGGAGGGTAGACGGGGATGACGCCACGGAGGCCCTCACCGAACGCGTCGAGGGGGTCACGCCCGCCCAGGCGGCGGCGCGCCTCGGCCTTCCCGGAAACGCGGAGCCTCCGGCCCTGGCCTACTACGTCGCCGCCGTGCGGGAGGCGTTCGAGGAAACCGGGTTGCTCGTCGGAACGACGGCGGGCGGCGAGGCCCCCCCCTCGGCAGCGTCCGACGAAGGGGTCCGCAAGCTGCGGGACCAGCTCCTGGCCGACGAGGACGCCTTCCCCGCGATCCTGGACGCTCTGGGCTGCCGCATGGACGCGCGGGCGGTGGCCTACGTGGCCCACTGGATCACGCCGGAGGCCGAACCCCGCCGCTACGACACCCGCTTCTTCGCGGCCGCGGTGCCGGCGGGGCGCGCGGCGCTGCTCAACGAGGCGGAGCTGAACCACGCCCTGTGGCTCACCCCGGAGGAGGCCCTGCTCCGACACGGGAACGGCCGCCTGCCGATGGTCTTTCCCACCATCAAGACCCTGGAGTCCCTGGTCGGCTTCGATGCCCCCGAGGCCATCCTGGCCCACTTCGAGGACCGGCCGATTCCCGCCATCCTGCCTCGCCTGGTCAGAACGCCCACGGGCGTCGGACTGCACGTGCCGTCGCGGGACTGATTCACGGAAGGCTGGCCCGCCCTCCTCGCGGGTCCCATCTTTCACTTAGTTATCGACCCTCCCGCCGCGCGAGGCACGTTCCTCGTGTGGCCGTCGGCTTCACATGCCGGTTCCTTGCGGAAATCGGCGGTCCCGAGAGAGAGTGCCATGTCAGGTCGTGCCGTTCGTCTCGTCTCGTTGCTTTCCCTACTCGCCTTCCTGACCACCTGCGGTGGCGATGGAGGCGGCCCCACCGGGCCGGCGCCCGTGGCTTCGGTGAGCGTGTCGCCCCCCTCCGAGACGATCCTGGTGGGCGGGACCGCCCAGTTCTCCGCCACGCTCAAGGACGCCGAAGGGAACACCCTGACGGACCGCGCCGTGACCTGGTCCACCTCGCCCACCAGCGTGGCCACGGTGAGCGGCAGCGGGCTGGTGACGGGCGTCTCGGCGGGACCCGCCACCGTGACGGCGACGAGCGAGGGTCGTTCGGGCACGGCCACGGTCACGGTCGAGAACATCCCCGTGGCCACCGTGGAGGTGGACGCCGGCGCCGGCGCGGTGCTGGTCGGGGAGACCCTGCAGCTCACCGTCACGCTGGAGGACGCCGGCGGCAACCCGCTCACGGGAAGGACCGTCACCTGGGACAGCTCTGACGACGACGTGGCCACGGTGAGCGGCACGGGGCTGGTGACAGGGGTCGCCCCCGGCGACGTCACCATCACGGCCACCAGCGAGGGCAAGAACGGCGAGGCGGACATCGCCGTGAGCAACCCGTCGTTCCAGCCCACGGCGGACACGGAGCTGGAGGGCACCCTCACCTTCGAGGTGTTCAACATCCCGGCGGGGGTCACCGTGACGGTGACCGGCGACCTGGAGGTCACCGCCACGGACGAGCTGACCGTGGCCGGGACGCTCACCGGGGACTGTTTCAACATCGAGCTGCGGAGCGAAGTGGACGCCGACATCACCGGCACGGTCTCGAACGCCTGCGCCGCGGACCCCGCTACCGAGACGCCCGGAGACCTGGTCGTCGCCGCCACCACCGACCTGACACTGGACGGCGCGACCCTGGTCACCACCGGCGACGGGCTGGCCACCAACGATGAGAGCCTCACGGACGAGGACTTCGACGAAGAGGCGCTGGCGACCGCCGCGAGCCGCCAGCGGGCCGCGAGCCAGATCGGGCAGTGCATCGCGATTGGAGCGGAGTTCAACACCAACCCTGTCCAGGCGCGTAGCGGGGGCGACAGCGAAGGGACGGCCGGATCGGGCCGCAACGCCCGGACGTGGTCCCTCAACTGCAACGGGGACGCCACCCTGTCCGGCGGCACGGAGGTCAACGGACAGGCCGGCGGCGACGGCGGTGACGCCGAGAACAACGAGTCGGACGACGCCGACGGCTCCGCCAGCGGCGGCAACGGCGGCAACGGCGGCAAGCTCAAGGTCCAGTCCACCGGGAGCATCGTATTCAGCAACGGCAACGGCGGAGGCACCACGCTCAACCTCGCCCCCGGGGGCAACGGCGGCTCGGCCAGCATCACGGCCACGGCGCCGGGCGGCAACGCGACCGCCTCCGGCGGCGACGGCGGCGACTCGGGCACGTTCCGGGTGGTCGCCAAGGGAGGCATCCTCATCGACGAGGGCGGACTGACCATCAACGTGGGAGATGGTGGAGCGGGAGGGGACGCGTCTGCCACCGCCGCCGACGGCCTCGACGCTGGCGCGGCGGCGGCCCAGAACGGGGGTACCGCCACGGCCACCGGAGGCGACGGCGGCAGCACGCCCAAGGGGGAGTTGAGGGCGACCGGCAACGTCACCGGCCTCGGCAACGTGCAGCTCACCGGCGGCGACGGCGGGCTCGGCGGCGACGCCGATGGCATCGCCGGAGCGGGCGGAGACGGCAACCAGGAGTTCCCCAACGGAGCCGACGGCGGGAACATGATCGTCACGGGGGGCGAGGGCGGCGACTCCCGGGTGGAGGTCACGGCCAGCCCCGCGCGCACCCCGTGGGAGCTCGGTCCGCTGCTCGCTCCGGTGGGCGACGGCGGCAACGGTGGCTCCGCCGAGTACGCCGGAGGCTGGGGTGGAGAGGGCTGGGACGGCTGCTCGGTCGACCCCGAGGAGGCCGGCGGCGACGGTGGTGCCGGGGGTGACGCCTCCGGAAACGATGGCAAGGGCGGAGAGGGCGCCGCCATGGGAGCCCACGGAGGCGTGACCATCTTCGTGGCCACCGGCGACGGCGGCAACGGCGGCGACGGCGAGGGACCCGGCGACGGCGGCCCCGGGGGTAGCCAGGCCGGCATCACCGTCAACGGAGTCCTGGCCGACCTGGAGGACAACTTCAAGGACGGGAACGACGGCGACCCGTGCGCGCAGACCGTCCTCATCGTCAAGCCCCGCTTCAACTCCTTCGCCGAGACGTCGGGCGTCCTGGACATCGGCGTCTACGGCGCCGTTCTCGAGGATGGAGCCCAGGCGCCGGTGGGAACTCTCCCGTTCGAGGCCATCGGGGACGCCGGGTTCTCGTTCCTGGGCCTGAGCGATCCGGAGCGGCTGGGAGCCTGGTTCGACAACCTCTGGCGCATCCATCTGATCGACGCCGTCATCACCGGGATCGAGGGCGGGATCATCGACGAGATGGAGGTGTGCGTCCTGAACACGTTCGGTGAGGGTACCGTCGACGTCATCTTCCGGGACGCGCTCCTCGACGTCATCTCCGTCATCCCCATCACACCGGGCCCGGGGGCGGTGCGCGGGCCGTCGGCCTCAGCCGACGCGTTCGGCGCCTGTCTCAATATCGGTCCGCCCGACGGAGCGGTGATCGCGGACATCGTCCCGCCAGGCGGCGGCGACGGTGGCATGGACTTCTACATCGAGGCGTTGCGGCTGGTATACGGCGGCTGACCTGACGGCCGGGTCCCGCGTGAGGTGAGTGAACGCCCCCCGGCGCTTCGGCGCCCGGGGGGCTTCGCTTGTCAGGCCCGTTCTGGCCAGGCCCGCTCCGGTCAGGCCCGCTTTGGGGCCCGCTCCAGCACGCGGGCCATCGCCGCCGCCCCCGCGTACGCCGCCAGCCCCACCCCGAACGCCGCGGTGAAGCCCCACGTCATCGAGGCGACGACGGCCAGGACCGAGCCCAGGACCGACGCGCCTCCGTTGACCGCCCATCCCCAGGGGACCAGTCGGTTGGAGATGCGGTCGGCGCGCCGGAGCCCCGTGGGGAACGGCATGCCCATGAGGAAGGCCACCGGTGCCGTGGCGGCCACCACCACCAGGACCCGGCCGGCGGTGCCCAGCCCCAGGGTGGCATCCGTGAGCCAGGGCACCAGGAGGATATACGCGGCCACGGCGGCGCACACGCCGAGCATGAGGCGGTCCAGCCGCACGTCGGGCAGCCAGAGCCCGGCGCTCCAGCTCCCCAGGCCGGAAGCTGCCAGCATGGTGAAAAGCACCACGGACAGGGAGTAGGCGGGGTTGCCCAGGTAGAGGTTGAAGAGCTGGAGCGCCACGATCTCCACGATGATGTAGCCCAGGCCCAGGCCGGCGAAGTAACCCATCCAGGGGAGGTCTCCTCGCCCACCGGCGCCGGCCACGCCTGCCCTGCCGTCCCGCCCCAACCCCGCCGCCACCGGCGCCAGGACCAGTACCAGCGTGAAGCCCAGGGAGGCGAGAAGCGCCACCAGCAGCGTCTGTCCTCCCAGCGTCAGGGGCACCCGGACGCCGCCGCCTCCCACGAGCGCACCCAGGCCCGCCCCCAGCCAGCGCACCAGGGGCACGCGGTCGAAGAAGAAGGGGCGGTCGTCCGTGACGGGCGTGAGGTCCCAGGGCGAAGAGGCGAGGTAGGCGGCGTAGCCCGGGCCCAGGAGGGTGGCGAAGGCCTCCGCGCCGGGTGCCGCGCCGCCGCCTGCCGCGCCGCCCGCGCCGCCCGGCGCATACGTCACCTCGAAACCCATGGCCCCCGCCCACTCCCGGAGACGGGCGACGTCATCTCCCGTCAGGGCGGAGCGGCCCACCAGGATCGTGGCCAGGGACGGATAGCCGGTGCTCGCGGAGAGGGTGCGCACCACCGCCACGTGCCGGGCGGGGTCGGTCGCGCCGGCGCGCTCGAGGGCCTCGCGGGCCAGGACCACCACCCGGAGCACCTCCACCGGCGGGTCGGCGTACCAGCGGGAGAAGGCCAGGAGGCCGTCGGGGTTCAGGCGGTCCAAGTAGTCGCCGAAGGCGTCCACCGTGTAGAGGGAGTTCTCCGCCAGAGCGTAGGCCCCCGCCGCGGAGGCGGCCCAGGTGTCCACCAGCGAGGCCTGGATCACGTCGTAGCGCTCGTCCGTGTGGCGCACGAAGCTCCGCCCGTCGTCGCGGACGATGCGCACCCCCGGGTAGCCGGTGTACAGCCCCCCCGCGAAGTCGTCCAGGGGTCCCCGCACCAGCTCGATGGTGATGGGGTTCACCTCCACGCCGGTGACCGGTCCGCTCCCCAGGGCCAGGGCCGTGAGGACGTCCCGGCCTCCTCCCGCCCCGAGCACGAGCACCCCGTCGGGGCGCCTCATGGCGTACGGCGCCGCCGTCACGTCGTAGCCCAGGTACGCCACCCGCGACAGGTCGCCGTCGAACCCCGTGATCTGCGTGAGGGCGTCGGCGTCGTAGCGCAGGAACAGCTCCCGCGTGGTGAAGTCCCGCACCCGGGGGCTGTAGCCGAACCCGAAGGGCACCTTTTCGGTGGTCAGGTCCGCCGGCGTGCCGTTCACTTCCACCCGGGAGAAGGAGTTCCAGCGGGTGATCAGCGTGGGTGGCGCGTTCCGCCCTTTGGCCACCGCCACGTCGAAGAAGGCGCCGCCGCCGCCGCCCCCACCCGCGTCAACGGCCAGGGCGCCGTTGGCCAGGCCGGCGCACGCCAGCGCCACCGCCACCGCCGCCGTGGTCAGGCGGGCGGGGCCACGCCCTGCCCCCATCACCGCCCCCCCCAACGCGCCCAACGCCGCCGCGAACAGCACCGCCGTGGGCGCCCCCAGCCAGTCCGTCATGGGGATGAAAGCCACGCACGCCAGGGCGGCCCCGAGGAGGTCCAGGGAGTACAGCCGGTTGGCCCGGGGCGCGTTGTGCGTCAGGATCAGCGCGATGACCAGGCCGCCGGACACGAACGGCACCAGGCTCAGCGCGAACACCACGGCGGCGTTCCGGGCGTTGCCCGGCACCGCCTCCAGCCGGATGGGCAGATGGAAGGCCGTCCACACCACCAGCACAGTCCCGAGGGCGAAGGCCACGGTGGCCCAGGCGACCTGGCGCGCCAGCGCCTCCCGGGGGAACCACCGGGGCCACAGGCTCACCAGGAGCCCGCTGGAGCCCAGTCCCATCATGGCCAGAGACACGGCCAGGAAGGACAGGTGGTGGAACATGGTGACGGAGTAGATGCGCGTAAGCAGCAGCTCCACCAGAAGCACGGCGAAGCTGACGATGAAGATCGCCGGCCCCGCCCGGTCGCCGCCGCCCGGACGTGCTCCCGCGCTGCCCGGGCTCATCCGCCGATGGCGTCGGCCACCAGCTCCACCACGTGGCGCACCTTGACCGGCTTCTCCTCGAAGCCCTCCTGGGCCTTGAGGCCGTCCTCCAGCATGGCCATGCAGAACGGGCAGCTCACGGCCAGCGTGGGCGCGCCCGACTCCATCACCTCGGCGGCCCGGTTCCAGCTCACGCGGGGCTCGGCCTCCTCGCGCCAGAAATTCCCTCCCCCGGCGCCGCAGCAGAAGCCGTTCTCGCGATTGCGCTTCAGCTCGACCAGCTTGCCGCCGCCGGCGCGGACCAGCTCCCGCTGCTCGTCGTAGATGCCGTTGTAGCGGCCGTAGAAGCACGAGTCGTGATAGGCCACGGCGCCCAGGTCCCGCTTGCCGGGCAGCCCCTTGTCACGCACCAGGTCCGAAACCACCTGCTCGACGCTCACCACCTCGAAGGGCAGCGCACCTCGCACCGGCGGCCCTCCCTCCGGCACGAAGTCCTTGTAGTCCTTGCCGAAGACCTGGTGGCAGTGGGGGTTGGTCACCATGAGGCGCTTGAACGTCACCGCGCCGAACAGCTCCATGTTCGCCTGGGCGTTCATCTGGAACTGCAGCTCGTTGCCCATGCGCCGGTAGTTCTCGCCGCAGCACACCTCGCCGTCGCCCAGGACCCGGTAGTCCACGCCGAAGTGGTCCAGCACCTTGAGGGTGGCCCGCGTGGTCTCGATGCTCCGGTCGTCGTAGAGCCCCCAGCACCCGATCCAGAAGAGGACGTCGAAGCTCTCGCCGGGCTGGGCCACCCGGGGCGCCGCTCCACCCTGGCCGAGGGCCTCGAGCGTCTCCGACTTACGGTGCTCCCCGTAGCCCCAGGGATCCCCCGACCGCTCCATGTTGGTGAAGACCTTCTGGTACTCGGGCTCGATGTCGCCGGCGTCCAGCACCTGATGGCGGCGCAGGTTGAGGAGCATGGACAGGTGGTCGATGTCCACCGGGCACGCCGACACGCACGCCATGCACGTGGTGCACTCCCAGAGCGTCCGCGACGCGATGACGTGGTCCACCAGGGGCTGCCGCTCCGACTCCACGCCTTCGACGCTGCCACCGGAGCCCGCGAACGCCTCCCGCGCCACGGCGGCCTGCTTGCCCGGCGGCGTCTTTCCCTTGGCGTGGTACTTCAGGTCGACGATGAAGTCCCGGGGGTTCAGCAGCTTGCCCGTGACGTGGGCGGGGCACGCCTCCTGGCAGCGCCCGCACTCGATGCAGGTGAGGAGGTCCAGGCGGTCCGTCCAGCCGAAGTCGGCCAGCTTGTTCCAGCCATACGAGTCGCCGGCGTCGAAGTCCAGATCCGCCTCCAGATCCATGAAGTCCATCTTCTGATGGTCTTCGAGCTGCTGGAGGACGGCGTTGAACGGCGCGCCCAGGATGTGGAAGTGCTTCGAGGTGGGCACGTAGGCCAGGAAGCCGAACGCCACCACCAGATGCCCGTAGCCGAAGTACGTGCCCGTCATCCCTCCCGCGTAGCGTTCGCCCAGGTGCGTGAGGGCGATGATGCCGATGAGCGCCAGCACCACCGCCGACTCCCTGCTGTGATAGGTGAGGTAGTTCGGGCGCACCACGTAGCGGCGAACCGCCAGGACCACGATGCCCAGGACGATGAGGAAGGCGAAGACGTCCACCACCGGCGGGAACCAGCCCAGCGCCGTCCCGTGGAGGAAGCCTTCGGAGGCGGGCATCGCCAGGCGCCACAGCAGGTTCAACGTGGAGAGGGCGAAGACCAGAAAGCCCCAGAAGATCAGGGCGTGGGCCCACCCGGCCGTGAGGCGTTTCCTCACCTTGGATTGGCCGAGGACCTCGCTGAAGAAGAGGAAGATGCGGTGGCCGATCCGGTCCGACCGGTTCTCGGGCCCGCCGCGGCGGACGAAGGCGATCTTATCTGCCACCAGGCGGCCGAAGACGACGAGGGCGCCCAGCAGGTAGACCGCGACCAGGGTGCGGATGAAGTCGTGGGTGTCCATGACATATGCTAGCCGATCTCGGCGTGCCTCGCACGGCTTGCCGCGCCCGCCGGAACCGCCTCCCCTCCCCTGAGGTAGGAGCGCATTCCACGACCGTATTCCGCCAGTGGCCGCACGCAGGAGAGCAGTATGCCCGACGCCCGTCCCCGGACCCTCGGAGAGCTACGCGCATCGGGCTACCGCGCCCGCACCGTAAAGCAGGAGATGAGGGCCAACCTGCGGGAGCGCCTGCGGAGCGGGGAGCCCCTCTTTCCCGGGATCGTGGGCTACGAGGACTCGGTGGTGCCGCAGATCGTCAACGCCATCCTGTCGCGGCACGACTTCATCCTCCTGGGGCTGAGAGGGCAGGCCAAGAGCCGCATCCTCAGGCAGCTCGTGGACCTCCTGGACGACGAGCTGCCCATCCTGGCCGGGAGCGAGGTCAACGACGACCCCCTCCAGCCCATCTCCAAGTTCGGCAAGCAGCTCGTGGCGGAGTGCGGGGATTCCTCCCCCGTGGCCTGGATCCACCGCGACAACCGCTACGTGGAGAAGCTGGCCACGCCCGACGTGACCATCGCCGACATCATCGGGGACGTGGACCCCATCAAGGCGGCCCGGGGAGGCCACATCCTGGCGGACGAGCTGACCATCCACTTCGGGCTCCTGCCGAGGGCCAACCGGGGCATCTTCGCCATCAACGAGCTGCCGGACCTGGCTGGGAAGATCCAGGTGGGCCTCTTCAACATCCTCCAGGAGGGGGACGTGCAGGTGAAGGGCTACCCCATCCGCCTGCCCCTCGACCTCTTCATGGTCTTCACCGCCAACCCCGAGGACTACACGGCTCGAGGTAAGATCATCACCCCCCTCAAGGACCGGATCGGCGCCGAGATCCGCACCCACTACCCCGAGGAGATCAGCATCGGCGTCGACATCACCCGCCAGGAAGCCTGGACCGCCCGGGACGAGGTCCAGGTGGAGGTGCCCGACTTCGTGGAGGAGCTGGTGGAACGCATCGCCTTCCAGGCCCGCGAGGACAAACGCATCGACCAGCGCTCCGGCGTGAGCCAGCGGCTGCCCATCACCGCCATGGAGAGCGTCGTGTCCAACGCCGAGCGCAGGGCCCTGCGCCTGGGTGAGGAGGTGGTCGTCCCCAGGATCGCAGACATCTACGCGTCGCTCCCGTCCATCACGGGGAAGTTGGAGCTGGAGTACGAGGGAGAGCTCCACGGCCACGAGAAGATCGCCAGGGAGCTGGTGGCCCGGGCGGCCCACGAGACCTGCGAGGAGCGGGCCGGTGGGGCCGACGTGGAGTCCATCGTGGCGTACTTCGAGGAAGGTGGGGCGCTGCAGGTGGGGGAGGAGTCGGGTGCGGCGGCGTGCGTCAAGGGCTTCGGCCTGGTGCCGGGGCTGCTGGAGGTGGTGCGGGACGTTGGGCTGGCCCCGGAGAGTGGGTCGGATGGCCGGCGTGCGGCGGCGTGTGAGTTGGTGCTGGAGAGTCTGGTGGCGGAGAAGAGGATCAGCCGGACGATATCGGGTGGATACGGGAGGGCGCGGCACGAGGGTCCGGGGGGAGCCTCAGGGCTCGGTGGGGGCTTCGCGCCGTTCGGGAATATGTAGGGGGGGAGGAAGGGACGCCGGGCGGCCCCGCCATCGCGGGCGCCCGGCACGCCGCCCCATCGTGACATGGAGCTGCCCCCCCTCCCGGGCTCTCTTGCGGCGTGGACAGAGACAGACGCGAAGCCGCCCGACCCCCTCGCCCCCACGCCCCACGCCGGCCGGCCCCGGGCCACGCGGGGCGTCATCGCCGTTGCCCAGCAGTGGCCCGACCGCCTGGAGGTGCGGCTCCGTGACTGGAGCGACAAGCACCTGGACGTCCTCCGGGCTGTGCCCGGCCGCCGCTGGGATCCGGACCGTCGCAGATGGGTGCTCCCCGATCCGGAGGCCTCCGCCGCGTTCCTGCGGGCCCGATTCGGGGCAGCCGGAATCTGGATCGAGGTGGTGGATGGCGGTCCCGGGGACGACGGCCTCCTGGACAGGACGCGGCGAGCCCTGGTCCTGAGGGGGTACAGCCCCAGGACCCGAAAGGTCTACCTGGGGCACATCCGCCGCTTCCTTAGCCGGACAGGCGGCGATGCCGAGAACCTGGCGGCGGCAGGCTCGGCACAGATCGCCGAGCGCTACCTCTTCGACCTCATCGGCGAGGGCGGCGTGTCCAGGAGCTACCACAGCCAGGTCGTCAGCGCCCTGCGCTTCCTGTTCGAGACCGTCCTGGGCAACCGGGACGTGGCGTTGACCATCCCGCGCCCGCGAAAGGAACGCCACCTCCCCGACGTGATGAGCCCCGAGCAGGTGGCCAAGATCCTGACCAAGCCCCGGAACCTCAAGCACCGGGCCCTCCTCATGCTCCTGTACTCGTCCGGCCTGAGGGTCAGCGAGATCGTGCGCCTCCGTCCCGGGGACCTGGACCCTGATCGGAGGACCGTGAAGGTGAGGAGGGGAAAGGGCGGCAAGGACCGCTACACCCTCCTCGCCCGGCGCGCGGCCGAGGCCGTGCGCATCTACCGCGAGTCCTACGGGACCGGCCCCTGGCTCTTCCCCGGTGCGCGACATGGGAGGCACCTCACGCCGCGCTCCGTGCAGCGGATCGTCCAGGCAGCGGCACGCGCCGCCGGAATCGAGACGAAGGTGACCCCGCATACCCTGCGGCACAGCTTCGCCACCCACCTCCTGGAGAGCGGCACCAACCTCCGCATCATCCAGGAGCTCCTGGGGCACACCAGCCCCACGACCACGCAGATCTACACCCACGTGGCGAACACGGCCATCGAGACCGTCCGGAGCCCGCTGGACAACCTGGCCGATCACGAGGCCCCCGCGTGAGAGCGCAGGGAGGGCACCCTACCCCAACCCTGCCTCCCCACCGCCCCCAGAAGCTTTGAGCCGGCCCCCCCGGGGACGGGGATGGCGGCGCATCTCCTCCCGCCCCCCCACCCTTGCCCCGACATGCATCGTCGCAAATACTACCAGAAACGCCCCCACCTTCCCCGACCCACACCGTCGCCAATCCCACCCAAAAAGACCCCATACCCGACACTCTCCCACGCAACTCCCCACCAATGACCCCGACACCGCCACCCCCCGACGCCAATAACCAGTTAGCCGAAATGACTTCGGGCGCCGGTGAGCGCGAAACCTAGAGACCCCGTCAGGCCGTGGGGGCGCAGCCGATAGCCGAAGTGAAGCCAGTCTCAAGTGTGATTCAGGAGGAAACGTGGCAGACTACTCAGACGACGATGCTCGGTACGCGGGGAACATCGTGCAGCGACTTCTCGGTGAGGAACGCCAGTTTATAGAACTGGAAGAAGCGCTGGTAATTTCGGATCTTGAGACCGATGCGGTGGCCTTTGCTGAAGAGTTGGAGCTTCTCAAGGACTTCGACGCTGATGTGCCGGCGGTCCGCTTGGCCGGAGAGGAACTGGTTCCGGTCGCGCTGTCGTTACTTCCCCAAATGGGGTGGGCCCCTCCCTTCCCAGGACGGGTGCGAGGCCGGAAGTGGTGGCGCCGAAACCCGTGGTTTCATGAATGGGCACACGACTACGCCCGAGCACTGGATGACGAACTTGGTCCGCTTGCCGAGCTCGAGAGAATGCCGCGAGATCAGGCTCGTTCGACCTTTGTCAGACGGGCCACTGATTTCTTGGCGACACGCGTGGCGGCGATCCGCGACTTCCGCGGCCGTGACTCCGGTCGATGGTCGCGGCCGTCCTTCCTAAACGTTTCGCAACGTGTCCGCGGCCCACGCGTGTCCACGCCTGGATGCCATTTCACGGTTTCCTCGAACTCGAGCGGGCTTCGCGTCTTTTGGTCCGGAGCGTACCGCATCTCGCCTAACTACTTCAGCCACCCCACCACACCGACCCTCGGTGTTCTCCAATCCGGCACCTACGTCTTCGGTGTAGACGGCGGTGCGTATGGCAACGATGTCCAATGGGACCTCAACGCGGTAATTGCGTTGCCAGGAACTCCACACGCCCACCTCAACTTCTAGAGGACCGGTATGGATCCGAGTGACTACGGCCCATTTGCGAACATCGTCGCCATCGCCTGTGCCCTGGTTGCGACGTTCAGCCTTCTACTCCTCAAGATGTTCGGCGGCGTGAAGCGCTGGACATGGCTCACCAGCGATTCGCCGCCATTCTTGGTAACGGCCGGTGTCAGAGTCTTGGCCGTGGCCTTGATGGCCGTGGCGTACGTGACTGTGAACTCGTCCAACTACCAGTGGTTTGCAGCGGCCGCTGTGTTGAGCGGGGTTCTGGGGTTCTTAGGTGTGAGTCGCTTCAACCGTCTCCGGAAGATCCACGTCGTGCAGGTGCCGCAGGTAGCGGCCGACGGCAGCCCTCTACTGGACAAACACGACCAGCCAATCCAGATGAATCTGGTTATCGGGTCAGAGCGGGAGCTGCTTCCGGATGCCGCAGCTGCGTTGAAGGAGCAGCGGGCGAGCCGAGGCGGCTTGTCTCTTAGGCAGTTCATGAGCGGCTACGGGGCGCAGCGGGTCAATGATCCAGAAGCACTATGGGATCGGGGCCTGTTGGCGGAAATAGCAAACAGGTTGACGACTACTTTGATGTATGTGCTGCTCCTGGGCGTAATGACACTCTTCTTGGCTGCCTTCGTGGTTGACGTCGCCAAGTAGGACGATATGGAAATGCATCATGATGCACGGCGCCACGCATGAAGGAACGCACACGGACCGTCACTTCGGCTAACAACCGGTTCGCGCTGCGGCGGGCTGGCGCCCGCCTTGGCCGCCAGAACATGGGCGACGGAGACCAGGCATCAGGGTTGGCGGCACACCCGCGCTGAAGCGCGGGCGTCAGCGAACCTAGAACGTTATACGCAATCTCCTGTTGCCGAGTGCCGAGGAGACGTCGATACGGTGGGATATGTGGAGATGATGGCAGCCTTGTCAGCCGCCAGCCCAGAGGCGGCCCGGCTCGAGCTGCTCTTGGGATGGCATCCCCAGCATGGGCGATGGCTGACGGAGGAGGAGGAGAGGGCGTGGGAGGATCTATTCTACATTTCTCCTGAGGCGTTGGACGAGGAATCCTACGGGCAGCCATGGGTGGAAGCTCTGCGGCTCTGGGATCGTAACTTCCCCGAGCTTCGCGGCGAGGACCGGCAGCGCTGGTCGGCCGAGGACCTCTGGCGCGTCACGCTTCAGAAGGTCACGATTCTGCGGATCGGATATGCTTTTCTTCCTGTAGTGGGGGAGGGAGATCCGCACAGACCGTTTGACAAGTACAAGGACGCCCGGCAACGTGCACGGGAACTTCAACGGCAGATCGAAGATGGCGCGGCCGCTGACGAGCGGAGTCGCGGGAAGATCACCTGGACCCTTCCATTCCCCGCGAACGGTCCGCTCGGAAAACAGGTTGAGGCTCGTGCAGGGCTGTCGCGATCGCTGAAGGAGGGGCTGGGGTTGAGCGGAGTTGTACCAGGCTTGCTACACAACTACTTCTACGAGAATGCTGCGGACACCTCGGATCTCCTCTCGCCAGGTCAGTTCGAGCAGCTCGTCGCGCACGTGTACGGCAACCACGGTTGGGAAGTCCAGGTGACCCGGGCGGTCAAGGACGGGGGGAAGGACGCCATAGCCACCAAGGAGGTGGACGGGCGCCGGGTTGTTGCCTATCTCGAAGCAAAGCGGTATCGGTCCGACCGCGCTGTTGGTCTGCCCGAGGTGAAGGAGTTCGCCGCCACGGTGGCCGCAGACCGCGTGGATCAAGGGATGCTCGTCTCAACCTCGCGATTCTCTGGCCCAGCACGTGAGTGGGTGGATGGAGCAGGGACCCGAGTGGCGACGCTGGAGTTGGTGGATCTCGAAGGGCTACGTGCACTGCTGGGGAGGCTCGTTAGTAACGAGGTGGCCGCGTATTGGCTGTGATGGGATCCCGTGGGCGCCGGGGCGGGAGACTGCGTATAACACACGAGTGCCGCCTTCGCTCACTGCGTTCGCTTCGGGGAACACGGCGCGCGGTGCGCGCCGCGTCGGCACTCTTGAACGTTATATGAAATCGCTTCAGAGTCGGGCGGTGTGATCCGGATTGGCAGAGGAGAGCTTCTGTGGAAGAAGGGTCTGTAACCCGCAGGGGGCGTCCCTGGCCCGCATGGGTCTTGGAGGGTCTCTTCATTGTGGTCAGCGTGCTCCTCGGGTTTGGTGTAGCTCAGTTTGGCGAGTATCGCAGCGATCAGGAGTTGGCCGCGCGAGCACTTGCAGGACTACTGGCAGAGCTGGAGCACAATTCATCGGTCCTCGAGCCATTGGTGCCGATTCATAGGGCGTGGGTGGAGGCCCTCGCGAACCCGCCAGAGCCGGTCACCGGAGGAGCAGGAATCGATGTATGGTTCGCGACCCGTCCGGCGATGCCGCCAGGGGCGCCGTCGTCCTTCCCGTTCCTGCGTCGGAGCGCTTGGGACGCGGCCTTGTCCGGGGGTGCCCTCCGTCTAATCGACTATGATGTTGTCTCCGCGCTTTCCGAGATCTACCGGGTGCAAGAGATCACGGAAGCGAATGTAGACCGACTTGCCGAAGGAGCACTCTCTTCGACGGCTACCTACGATCCAACGATGCGGAACGCATCGGTACGACTGCTGTGGCTGACGCTGGCGGACATCGAGTCTGCCGAGAGTCTGCTTGTCGATCTCTACCGAGAGCGTCTGCCCGTGATCCGCGACGCCGGAGGTGACGCTGTGCTGAGGTAGCAGGATGCGAGCTCGAGGTCTTGATCAACTTGGACGTCGTGACTCCGCGAGAGGCAGGAGGACCCGAATACGCGAGATGACCACGTGTCGATCCCGCGACTTCATATAACAAACGAGTTGCGCCTACGCCGCGCTACGCGCGGCTCCGGAGAACACCGGCGCAAGGCGTTGCGGAGTCTGGAAGCGTGCCGGATTGTATCGAAGAGCATAGCCTCGTCGAGCGTGGTGGACGCGCCGGCGTCGCAACTCTTGAACGTTATCGGAAAAACGCAGGTCGACAGGCTGATGGCATCAATCAAACTGAGGGCCAAAGGGTCTGGGTTGAGTAGATGAAGCTGCAGGTGTTCGCCCTCATGGTGCTCCTCACCGTCGCATGTGTCGAGGGGTCCGTTGATACGGCTTGGGAGGTAGAGCGGGACGTCGCTGGTGATACCACGACGGTCCACACCTTAGGTGGTCAGGTATGGCCGTCTGCGGTGGAATTGAGAGAGGATCTCGCGATCGGCGCGCTGGATGGCCCTGCGCCGCTCGTCTTCGGGGAAGTGTCGCGCCTCGCTGACGATCACCGAGGGGGGATTTACGTCTTCGACCGCCAGGTACCCGACATTCGTCATTTCGACCGGACAGGTGAATTCGTTGGTACGATTGGTCGTGCCGGGGACGGCCCAGGGGAGTACGAGGCACTCAGTCTCGGGATGGTGGTCGACGCGGCCGGCGTGCTGTACGTGCACGCCTGGGGGAATCGGAGCATCGTTCGGTTTGCTGAGGACGGAAGTCCACTTGAGCAGTGGGTGTATGACTTTCCCTTCCTGACTACAAGACCCGGTACTTGGCTCTACAGTGACGCCCCGGGCCGCGTACTGGTCACCGCCCAGGTGAATGGCGAGGAGGCTCTTGTTGTTCTCGACGACAGGCAGGTCATTGACACCCTCGTAGTTCCTTGGCTTCCTGGAGTGCCCGAAGAGAGGGGTGGACCGTACAGCGTCGAGAAGTACTGGGGCTGGCACCGAGACGGGTACTTCGTGGTCGGGGTCAGCGACGAATACTCGCTGGAGGCACACCGGGCGGATGGCGTGTTGAGGATTCGACGGGACGTGGAGGAGTTGCCGGTCCACCCCGACGAGGCGGATGCCATGCGCCGCAGCTTTGAGTGGATGGCGCGACGACCGCGATACCGGCCGCCGGAGGGGGAGTGGGTCCCCTCGACAATGCCGCCCTTCCGCGGCATCTCGGTGGCCAGAGATGGTCGAATATGGGTCCGACGCAACACACATCCGATTGAAGTCCCCGTTGAGGCGAGGCCGGGCGGGCCTCCGCCGGTGGGATTCACCCAGCCCTACCTCTACGACGTGTTCGAGGCCGACGGCGCCTACCTTGGGGAGATTCGGTTTCCTCAAGACTTCGAGCCGTACCTGTTCGAAGAGGGCTACGTATGGGGGGTACGGCGTGGCCCTCTGGAGGAGCAGTACGTGGTACGTCTCTCCATGGTTGTTGGTGGGGCGAGTCCCTGAATTCTGAACCGCATTGGCATGCGTTCATCCGATAACAAACGAGTTGCGCCTACGCCGCTGTCGCGGCTCCGGGGAACACCGGCGCAGAGCATTTCGGGGCCTGGGAGCGTGCGTGATAGTATGGAAGAGCAGTGCCTCGTCGGGCGTCGGGCCGCGCCGGCGTCGCAACTCTTGAACGTTATCGGGCATCACCGGGCGGAGTGGTAGAATCGCACTCCTTCGAGGAGGCTTTGGCGGTTTTACGATCATGATGGAGTAAGGGTGGAAGACGCAAAGCACGGACCAGGTCCAGCGACCGCGACTGTATCGAAATCCACGGCGGGCTGGACTCGGGCAGTCTGGGGTGGCCTCGCGGCGATGACCCCGTTCGTGGGATACGCCGTGGCGTGGTTCCACGAATGGGGTTACGCGCTCTACTTCGGCTACCCGGTAGAGTTGGTGCAGGTGGATTTCCGCGTGCTCTTGTCCTTCTGGAGCCTCACTGTGTTTGGGTTATTGGGCATAGCCACGGCGTTCATGATGCTGACCTATTTCGTGCCTTGGCGCCCGGTGTGGATCCTACTGCAGGGTGGCTTGTTTCTGTCACCCCTGCTCTTCACGGTCTGGGTGTTCCAGCTCATGGAGTTCACCAGCATTACGGGGCTCATCGTCAGCACGGCGTTCACAGCCGTTCTAGGCCTCTTTCTTGCCCTGTTGTTCCACCGCCGTTTCTTGGCGGTATCGAAGGGCGGCCTCATTCAGAGACTACAGGAGGGGCTCAAGCAGGAACGGAAGCTCGTCGATGCGGAGCAGCCCATCTGCGATTCGAGCATCGAGGCTGCTCTCAAGAGGGACGACCCCGTCGGCATACTGTCGATGCTGGCCTTGGCGACTATGTGGCTGGTCTACGCGTCGCTACTCGGAGTGCGCGCATACGGCCAATATGCGGCGGGGGACCAGCAGGAGTTCCCGGTGGCGGTTCAACAGCCACTTGTCGCCGTCCGATCGTACGGATCTCACGTCATAGCCTTCGAGCTTGATCAGGCCACTAACCAAGTGACCAGACGGTATAGGGTTCTCCCGGAACTCAATGACTTCACCTGGGTTGTCCGACCGGTATCGACCCGTGGATCTCTGAACGACTGAGTGGAGATGGGCGTGACGCCCGATAACAGGTCGGTTGCCGCCTACGCGGCCTTCGGCCGCTCCGGGCCACACGGCGCGTCGGGCTGGCGGGTCATGGGACGGCTCCGTAGCTTGAACGCAGGTGACCGGGCGCAGGATCTGGACGCGCCGCGTCGGCAACCGCGACACGTTATGAGGCATTCGAATGGCACCGTCTGGCCGTCATAACATGGAAAGAAACGGGAGTCTGAATGGAATGGAGTGAGATCGCAGGCCGATGCTTGCTTGAGGCTCCCACGATCAGTGGGCCGATCCGCGATGTTCTTGAGCAAATCCGTGGCGTGGGATTGCAGGAGGTCACTCGCGCTATCGATCCTGGTGCTGCGATGGCGTTGAAGGAAGAGAGCACAAGGGTCCTGCTCTTCATGATCCGCCATGGGCTGGAGGATCACACACTCACTGAACAGGAGATTCAGGGCCTCAGGACCATCGGGCGCGTGTTCAGGATTGACGAGGGAGACTTGGTCCGACATCACCGCGGGGAGGTGTCGGAACTGTTGTGTCGCGAGGCTGAGTTGATCTTTCGAGACCAAGGCATCACTACGGGGGAGGCCGTCCACAAGGCACGACTCCAAGAGGTGTTCGGCCTCGGTTACGATGAGTTTATCGGTTTTCTCGAGCCCGAGGTTGAGCGCCTCGTTCATGCAATTGAGCAGCGCTTTGAAACGGGCTCTCCGGATACGTGGCTCGGCACCGACTGGGAGGAGATTCGTGATCGGTTGGCGGCGCTGTCGTTCGCTCGCCATGTCCAGGCCTTGCAGCGCGGCAGCTCGTCGCGTTCGGGGTACATCTACTTGATGGTGAATCCGTCCATGCCTGGGATGGTGAAGATCGGCCGGACCAGTAATCCGCCACTGCACCGGGCTGCCGAGCTGACGGCAGCTACTGGTGTCCCAACCCCGTTTACCGTGGCATTCGAGCTGTTCGTCCCGGATCAGTTCGCGGCGGAAGCTCATGTTCATGAGATCTTGGCGAGCCGTGGTGCCCGAATCTCGGAAAAGCGAGAGTTCTTTGCGGTGGGACCATCGGAGGCGATTCAGGTGATGCTGGACGCGAGGGACAGCACGTGATCCGTGACGCTACTGCGCATACCATGGCAGTCGAACGCCTCATAACACGCCGTGCTTGCGCTCGCACCGACCTTTGGCCGGCGCGGCCCTTCGGGTCATGCCGCTGCGCGGCACGCCGCAAACGGCCAAACGTTAACTGAAAGGGCGCAGAGTTTAGCGTGGGCCCAAGCGGATGGCCCAGTCTCGGCAGGTGACAAACGTTGCTTTCAAGCTGGAAGGCTCACCCTCTTGTTCCAGATGGGGAGAGGGAGGCGAGTTCAAGATATCTGTGGGAGATTGGACTTGACGGTGTCTCCAGGACGAACGCGTGTTCGCACAGAGGTCATTCGCTGGGCAAGACTACTGAGGCGGGCCCCATCTTCGATGGGCGAGCACTCGCTCTGAGATTCACGGAGGCTGTGCGGATCGAGATGGCCGGGCTGCAAGACAGGGTCGGCAGAGAGGGGGGGTTAGGCGAGTTTTCGTCATCAGTTGGCGGACCGCAAGGGGCCTTGAGTGCAGAACGAACGGACAACTCCCCCGCCCACCGCCAGGTCTTTTTTTGGCCTGGACTCCTCTCGGCTCGTCCCATTTGCATAGGTGTTTCCGCCATGAGTACACGGCGGTGAGACATCGCCAAGGTGGGCTGGGCCGCGGCGCCCCATCAGTTAACACGTCGGTTGCCGCCTGCGCGGCCTTTGGCCGCTCCGGGCCACACGGCGCGCCGGGCTGGTGGGTCGTCCGGGGGCACCGTAACTTGAACGCAGGTGGCCGTGTGCGTGGGAGCTGCACGCGCCGCGTCGGCAACCGCAGAACGTTAACTGCCATCACGTAGGCAGAATGTGGACATGTAGGCGGAGATCGGGGGTGGCGGTTTCGTGACGGTCGTTCTTCTTAAGTACTGGGTACAGGAAGCGTTGCTGCTGACCATTGTGGCAGCCATGTGGCTCCTTGTTCGCACTATCCGGAGGGAGGTGCCGTTTCTGCTGGGCAGCATAGATGGAACGGGTTCGGCGGTGGAGTTGGTTAGGGGCGGTGTTACGCTGACCACAGAGGGACGAGAGGAGGTAATGCTGTGGAAAGACGTTGCCGTGGCCAGGGTTGTCACGACGGCAGATGGTCCACTTGCCGAAGATCTCTTCCTAGAACTCGGTGGGGGTCACCGATCGTCTAAGATGAAGATCCCGTCCGGAGCTGCGGGTTTCGATGAACTCCTCCAATCGATTGAGAGATGCCTACCCGGCTTCGATATGGAGCTTGTGGTGAGTGCTATTGCACGAACGGAAGAATCGAGTGAGGTCGTGTGGGAGAAGGGGGAAAGCGGGTGAAGGGAAGAGACTTGAGCTGTAGTTGTGAGACCCGAGCAGCGGTGACGGCAGTTAACAAACGAACTGCGCCTACGCCGCGCTTCGCGCGTCTCCGGAGTACACCGGCGCAGGGCGTGTAGGCCGTCGGAAGCGGGTAGGAGAGAGCAAAGAGAGGTGCCTCGTCGGGGCGTGAGGATGCGCCGGCGTCGCAGTTCTAGAACGTTAACGGAAAGCGGCAGGACCTATTGGGGTCGGTTCGCAGAAGAATCGAGACAACGGGAGAACATCGGCGCCGTCCGGTACCGGCCGGGAGACCGTCGTGATTCCTTCGTCGGAACTTGAGTTGGTGCGAGCACTGCGGCAAGCCGCATTTGAGATGACCCCCTGAATCGACATGGTCCATACAATGCAGAACACATATTCACCGGACGTTCTTCAGCATCCTGCCAGGATTGACCGCAGCACGACAACTCTCCAGGGAAAAGGGGAAGAGATGGCTCTAAGGCTCATGCGGCGAGCCGCCCTGACGGTTGCCTTTATCCTGGTCATCGGCGGATGTCTGCCCGCTGATTCAGAGACCGAGAAGTCCAGTGCCTCGGTTGGCGGGGGAGAGTGGCAGATCGATTCAGTGCCCTCCGTCGTTGTGGGGACAGAGGCCTCGGGAGTACTCTTTTACCGAGTTTCCGGGGGCGCACGGTTCACGGACGGGCGGATTGCTGTGGCCGATGGGGGCACTTCCTCCCGAATCTCCCTATTCTCTCCTGAGGGTATCTTCGAAGAGGAGATCGGGGGTACGGGCGCGGGCCCGGGGGAGTTCCGATGGGTATCCCACATGAGCGTAGGTCCAGAGGATTCGCTGTATGTCTTTGACCGCGGCCTCCAACGACTAACCGTTGTTTCTCCTGGTCGTAGGGTGACCCGGATTGCCCCCTTTCGGCCACCGGCCAACGGGTCCAGTAGGGGAGGATTGATCCGAGTGTTTCGCCTGGAGGACAATGTGTGGGTTGGGCGGGGAATGGAATCGATGCTACAGGCTCCGCCGGGAACTATCGCGCAAGACACGGTCGCGGTAGGCCTGATGGATGGAACTCTCAACGGGTATTCAACACTCACGCTT
>DASWKP010000018.1:0-6791 GCA_036396575.1 Longimicrobiales bacterium
GGAAATCACCCACGGTGTCGAGCTGCTCCCGGGTCAGCACCCCGGCCGTGATGGCGCTCACCAGGCCGTCGTCGGGGATGGGGTCCCAGGCACCGAAGACGAGGTCGTCCAGGTTGGCCAGGTCGATGAAGTCCTTGATGAGGGGCGTGCGTCCCTCGTTGCGCTTGCCGATGCGGATGGTCTGCATCTGGGTCAGGCTGCCGAAGGGCTTGGAGAGGCCCTGGCGGACCACCTCCACGCCTGCCACGAAGGTGGTTGCGACCGCTCCGAAGCCCGGCAGCAGCACACCCAGGCGGCCCTGGGCGGGACGAATCTCTGGACGCTCGTTCACGTGCTCCTCACTCTGTGCATGGTAGGGATGGCCCCGGGAATCCGCGGGCCCGCCGGCTGGTCGCCCAGGGGACGTCGGTATCCGCAGCGCGAAGTCTCATGGCGAGAGGATGATGCGGCTTTCGCCACCCTCCTCCAGCCCCTTCATGATCGTCTGGTTCACGCGCTGGACGATCCTGTCGAAATTCATCTGCGCCGCCACGAGCCGTTGGTAGGTCGAACTCGCCTGGAGGCGGTTCACGGCGGCCTCGTAGCTGGCCTTGAGCTCCTCCTCGGGCTCCTGTCCGGCCCGAAGGGCGGCCTCCAGGCGACCCTCCAGGCCCTCCAGCTCCGTGCGGAGCTCCGCGATGTCGCGGTCGTCGTCCGCCAGGCGAATGGCGTGCCTGAGCGCCTGGTACTCCTCCGTGCGCGCCATCGCGTTGCCGAGGTCCTTCGCCATGTCCGCCAGTCCAGCCATCGTTTCGTCGCTCCCGATCTTCAGCGAGGAGCCGGGCCGACTGCCCGAGCTCCGGGTCGTTCACCCTCAGGGACGCTCCGCCCCCTGGCGGATCGCCGTCACGATGCGGGGCCGCCGGGAAAGGTCGCGGTGCGTGCTCGGCTCCGCGAACTCTGCCGTAGCCCGGATCAGCGCCATCACGCGCTCGCTCTGCCCCAGGCCCACCTCCAGGGCCAATAGCCCACCCGGCGCCAGGTGACCAGCCGCTCCCCGCACCAGCGGGCCGATCACGTCCAAACCGTCGGCACCGGCAAAAAGGGCCCCGGGGGGCTCGAAGTCCCGGACTTCCGGCTCCAGGTCGGCCGCCTCCCCCTCCGCGACGTACGGCGGATTGGAGACCACCGCGTCGAAGCGCTCTCCCTCGACGGAGTCGAAGAACGACCCCGCGCGAAACGCGACCACCCCGGGCGCGGCTCCCGCGTCCAGGGCGTTCCGCTCGGCCAGCGCCAACGCTTCCGGCGACGGGTCGGTACCCAGCACGCGCGTGAAGGGGCCTTCCATCGCCAGCGACAGGGCGATGCAGCCGCTCCCGGTTCCCACGTCCAACGCGGTGAGCCCCCCCCTCCCTTCCCCGTCGACGCGGCCTCTCGCCCAGGCGAGAACGACGTCTACAAGCTCTTCTGTCTCGGGGCGAGGGATCAAGACCCTGCCGTCCACCCGCAGCGTGAGCTCCCGGAATGCCGCGCGCCCCAGAACGTACTGGAGGGGCTCCCGCTTCGCCCTCCTCCGGAGGAGGGGCCTGAACGCATCGAGATCCTCCCTCGTCAGAGGGCGGTCGAACTGGAGGTAGAGGTGGAGGCGGTCCACGCCCAGGACGTGGCCGAGCAGGTGCTCGGCGTCCAAGCGGCCCCGCACGACGCCTTTGGCCACGAGGTATTCCCCGGCCCACCGCACCATACCCATGACGGTCCAGCTTCCGTCCCGCACGTCCGACGGGACCGGCGCCGAGGCTCCGGTCACGTCCCCCCTCGGCTCCTTCACGCCCCGTCCGCCCCCATCCTCTCTTCCTGACGCGCCAACCGGAGGGGGCCGATGAGCGGGTCGAGCCCGCCGTCCAGGATGTCGTCCAGGGCGTAGATGGTGAGCCCGATGCGATGGTCGGTCACGCGGTTCTGGGGGAAGTTGTAGGTCCTGATCTTGGCCGAGCGGTCCCCCGTGCCGATCTGGCTCCTACGATCCTGGGCTCGTTCGGCCTCCCGCTCGGAGATCATCCGGTCCAGCAAGCGGCTGCGCAGGACTTTGAGCGCCTTGGCCTTGTTCTTGTGCTGGGACTTCTCGTCCTGGCACGTCACCACCAGCCCCGTGGGGAGGTGCGTGATGCGCACCGCCGAGTCCGTGGTGTTGACCGACTGCCCACCGGGGCCCGACGAACGGAACACGTCGACGCGCAGCTCTCCGGGGTCGATCTCCACGTCGACCTCCTCGGCCTCCGGCAGCACCGCCACCGTCGCGGCGGAGGTGTGGATCCTACCCTGGCTTTCCGTCCGGGGCACCCGCTGGACGCGATGCACGCCGGACTCGAAGCGGAGCCGGCCGTACGCGCCCCGGCCCTTGACCGTGAAGATCACCTCCTTGAACGACCCCGGTATTCCCTCGGACAGGCTCACCAGCTCGATTCGCCAACCCTCCCGCTCGGCCAGCTTCTCGTACATGCCCATGAGATCGGCCGCGAAGAGCCCGGCCTCGTCCCCCCCGGTTCCGGCGCGGATCTCCACCACGGCGGGACGATCGTCGAGGGGGTCGCGGGGCACGAGGAGCTCCCGGATGCGCAGGACGAGCGGATCCAGGCGACGCTCCAGGGCCTCCACCTCGTCCTCGGCCATCCCGACCAGCTCGGGGTCGTCGGCCTCCCGGACGAGATCGCGGGCGCCGTCGAGCTCCCCCAGCAACTCGTCCAGGGTGGCGCCGGCGGCCACGACGTCCTCCAGCGCGGCGCGCTGCTGTCCCAGGGTCCGAAGGCGGTCCGGATCCCGGGCCACGTCGGGGTCCGCCAGTTGCTCGTCTAGCTCCCCGAGGCGCTTCCTGGCCCCATCGAGGCGCTGGAGAAAACGTGGGTCGAGTTCCTGGGCCGACACGGCCGGGCGGGATCCTGAGGAGGGGGAAAGCAACGAATTGCATGCGGCCCGGCGCCTCCAGGCCGCCAACGACAACGGCCGGGGTTGGACCCCGGCCGCCCACCGTCAGCCCGAAGGCTTCTGGTACTTACGCTTGAACCGCTCGACCCGTCCGGCCGTGTCCACCAGGCGCTGCTTGCCCGTGTAGAACGGGTGGCACACCGAACAGATCTCCACGTGGATCTCGTCTCCGGTGCTCCTGGACTCGAAACGGTTCCCGCACGCGCACACCACGGTGGTCGGCTTGTAGTCGGGATGGATGCCCTGCTTCATGGTCCGTCTCCAGGGTGCTCAATCGAAACGGGTCGCGAATCGAGGCGGGGCCCCGACTCCCGACCGAGTGGCCGATGCTCAGCCCAGAAAATATAGGCGCGCCACCGAGGCCCTTCAACCCATCCCGGTGGGATCGGCGGGCCCGGGATGGGACGCGGGCCTCGCGCCCCGCCACGTCCGACGAGCGATCGGTGGTGCCGCGATGAGGATGAGCGTCGCCAGAAAGGAGCCCAACCCGGCAACGTCCCCCCACCTCACGAAGAGCGTCTGGCCCCCCGCGCTCAGGACCGTCCCGGCCAGGACGCCCTCCTGGAACAGCGGCAGGCGCCCCGTGACCCGGCCCACCGGATCCACCACGAAGGACAGGCCCGTGTTGGCGGCGCGCACGATCCCCGTGCGGGTCTCCACCGCCCGCATGACCAGGTGCGCCGGGTGCTGCCAGAGCCCCACGCTGCGTAGCGGCGGGCGGGTCCATCCGAGCCAGGCGTCGTTGGTGACGTTGACCAGAATGTCGGCCCCGGAGCGCCGGAGGCCCCGGGTCACGTCCTGGAAGGCGGCCTCGAAACAGACGAACGCTCCCACGTCGACGGCGCCCACCCTGGCCAGAGGCCACCCCTCCCCGAAACCGTGGCCGGCGGCCGCCCGGGCCATCCATGGAAGCCGCGGCAACGGCAGACGCTCCACCATGGGGACGAGGCGGTGCTTGTCGTAGCGGTAACCGCCCAGCCCGGCGGAGTCCACCAGGAACACCGAGTTGTACGTCATCGCGTCGTCGCCGCCGCCGTCGCCGCCAACATCGCCGCCAACGCCCAGGCCTCCCACCAGCACCGGCGCGCCCACCCGTGCCGCCAGCGTCCGCAGGCGGTCCTCGAGGCGGGCGCCGCGCTCCCCTTCGAGAGGCTCCAGGAACAGGGCCTCGGGAAGGACCACCAGGTCGGGCGCCTCCGACGCGGCCAGGCGCTCCAGCCGGTCCAGCGCCTCGATCGTCGCGGCGTCGGACGCACCCGGGGTCAGGCGCACGTCCTGGGCCACGTTGGGCTGGAGGACCGCGACCCGCAGCACGGGCCGCACGACCAGACGCTCCGCCCGCATCGAGCCGAGGACCGGAACCGCCACCGCCAGCACGCCCGCCGCCAGGAGCCGACGCCCCCTACCCCGCCCGGTCGTCCACGCCGTGGCCACGATCCCGGCCACCAGCGCCAGCCAGAAGGACACGCCTCGCTCCCCCACGACCTCGGCGGCGCCGACCCACTGGGGATGCGAGGTCAGGGAAGTGCCCAGCCCGAGCCACGGAAACGCCAGGGGACCGGGGAGGTGATTCCGGAGCCACTCCCCGGCGGTCCACGCCAGGGCAAGCGCCAGCCACAGGGGCATCCTCACCCCCGTGACCAGGCGGTGACAACACCACGCGACGGCGCCCGTGACGGCCGCGAGCCCGGCCACCACCGCCACGTAACCCGGGACGGCCCACAGGGAGTACGGGGCCATGGCCAGCATCCAATGGAGGAGGAGCCCCCAGGCCACGCCACCGGCGACCAGCCCCGCCCGCCAAGCCCGTGCGCCCGCCTCCTCGTTTCCGCGCAGCCCGTGGAGGTACACGGCGAGGGGCGCCAATGCCACGAAGGGCGGGACCACCAGGTGCAAAGGCGGGAACGACAGCGCCAGAAGAAGGCCCGACGCGGCGGGCAGGCTACGCGGGCTCTTCAGCGTGGGCCGTCCGCCCCGGAGATCCGGCACCGGCGCCCCACGGCCCACGCGAGGGCGAGGTTGGGCGGCACCGCGGCAGCGAGGATCTCGCCGTTGACCTGGTCCAACCCCGGGAGGGCCTGGAGGAGCAGACCCAGCACCGAGACCAGAGCCACCACCCTCGCCAGGGCCCGGGTCCACCGGGGCGGGGCCGGCCGCGCCACCAGGGCCAGGAGCCCCACCCCCACCAGCAGGGAGAGCGGGTTCACCTGGGCCACGTTCTCGTTCCAGCCCCAGAAGACGTGGTCGGTCAAAGCCCACGCGGCCAGCAGGATGGCCCCACCAACACCGGCCAGGAGACTCCAGCCCCCGGCGACGGCCACGGTGGCGAGGCGCCCGGCCAGCCCGGCCGGCGCCCCCGCCGACGCGGCCACGATCAGCCCTCCCCACACCACGCCCACCAGCAGGAACCAGGGCCAAGCCGTCGGCGGGGCCTGCGGGGCGGGTCCCCGGCTCGATGAGGCGAGGATCCGCGTCTCCTCGAGCACCAGAGGAACCTCCACACCGGAGTCGTCCAGCACCCGGATGGAGCGGAGGTGATCCCTGAGGCGCAGAGGAAGGAACATCTCGTCCCAGGAGGTGATGGGCTCCTCGGCCCGGTTGCCGAGGACGAGCTGGATGCCCGCGTAGGCCCAAGGGTCCCCTCGAAGCAGGCGCCGGGTGTGCCAGCGGTATCCATGGGCAGTGGTGTCCGGCGCGGTGGCCGCGCGGATCCGCCCGTCGAGGACCGCGTCCAGGTGGTCCCGGATGCGGGTCGAACAGTTGTCCCGGTAGTAGTCGTAGCGGTACTCACCCCGGTTCGGGCTCCAGTTGCCCAGGACGCGCCCCTGGAGCGCCCACTTCTGCGCGGCCGTCAGGTTCAGCTCCTGGCTCCAGGCGTCCCGGTCGAAGGCGCGGTAGCGCTCGACGTTCCACGCGAACGCCCCCCCGCCCATGTTGTACATCATGGTGCCCTTCATGAGGCGGGGGATGAAGTCCTGCTGGCGGAAGTCGAAGATGCCCCACTCCCAGGCGATGTCGGTCCCCGCGGCCTCGTCCACGATGCGGATCGCGTTGTGGCCGAACTTCTCCCACACGGCGTCGCCCACGCCGAAGGTCACGAGGTAGACCCGCAGGGCGTCACCGGGATGCGGCGAGGACCCGACCTCCTGGGCACCCACCGGGGCCGTCCCGGCCGCCGCCGCGAGCGCGAGCGTGACCGTGACGCCCGCCCGAATCACAGCTCCACTTCCCGGCCCTCGGCGGCCGAGCGGTACGCGGCCCGAACGACTTCCATGAGCGCGACCTGCTCCACGGGCGGCGGCGCGTCTGCCTCGCCCCGAGCGGAGCGCAGGAAGTGGTCGATCTCCCGGCGGTACGCGTTGACGAACAGGCTTTCGCCGCCCCGGGGCTGGGGCTGGCGGGGCGTCACCTCCAGAGGCCGGCCTCCGAGCTGCTTGAAGATCTGGAGCGGCGGAAGGGAGCCCGAGCCCTCGCTGCCCAACACGCGGAGCCGGCGCCGGTCGTCGCCGGCGAACAGCTCCCAGGTGACCTCGACCGTGAGCGCCGCTCCCCCGTCCAGCTCGAGGAGGAGGGTGGCCGCGTCCTCGACCTGGCCCGGGCGCCCGTGGGTGAGCGCCGTCACGCGGCGGACAGCCGGAGAGCCCAGGACCCACAAGGCGAGGTCCAGCGCCTGGACGCCCAGGTCCATGAGCGCGCCACCACCGGCTTCCTCGGGCCGCTGGCGCCACGTGGTGCGGGGCAACCGCATGGCCCGGTTGAGCCACACGCAGCGAGCGCTCAGGACCCGACCCAGCTCTCCTCCCACGAGGAAGGACTTGAGGGAGGAGAGC
>DASWKP010000019.1:0-18286 GCA_036396575.1 Longimicrobiales bacterium
CCGGTGCATGAGGTCGGCCGACTCCGCCCCGACGTAGACGTAGTAGACGGCGCCCGCGCCAGACGGGCCGGAGGCCTCCGGCGGCGCCGAGCCTGGTCCGGCGCACGCGGCGGCGAGCGCGATGACGGGGATGAACCGCGAACGGAAAAGGCTCGATCGCATCGAAGCGGACCTGGTGTGGGAAGGTCGAACTTCGCCCCGGGCCAGCCCATCGGACTTGACCGGCCGCAGGTCGGCGAGCAAGTCTAGCTCCGGGTCGGCGCGGTGCGCCACCCGACAGTACCCGAGCGCCGGTCGCCATCGCTCGCTCCGGGAGACCCTCCCCGCACCTCCGCCACCGGAGTCCAACCGTGAAGAACGCCGCCCCCACCCTGTTGACGCTGTTGGCCCTCGTGCTCCTGACCCCGCCGGAGGCGCGAGCCCAGGACCCCTCCCTGGAGGCCGCCCGCCGGGTCGCGAGCCTCCGGGCCGAGCCCGCGGAAATCGCCGTCACGGTGGGCGAACGGACCCCCTTCCGCATCGTCGCCCTGGACGGCGCGGGGGCGGAAGTTCCCGGCGTCCAGTTCCGGACGTTCGGTCGGGGGATCGAGGTGGAGGACGGGATGGTGACGGGCAGCGTGGGCGGGATCGGACGGCTGACCGCCACGTTGGTCACGCCCGCGGACTTCGAGGGCGCCGTGCCCTCGATCACCGTCGAGGTTCGGGTCGACTGGCCTCCCACCGCTCGGATCGATGTGGCTCCGTTGGAGGCCGACCGCCTCTACGCGGCCACCACCGTCCGCTTCGGCGCCCGCGCCCTGGTCGACGGGGGAGCGGAGCGGCCGGACGCGGAGTTCATCTGGTCCTCCTCGGATCCGGCCGTGGCCGAGGTCGACGCCCACGGCAACGTTACGGCGACCAGGGCCGGTCAGGTCACGATCTACGCTTCATTCGAAGGCGTTCGGGGCGGCGCCCCGGTGGACGTCGCCCCCTTCCCGGCCACCACGCTGGACATCCGTGGCGGTGCCGCGACCGCGCGCCAGGGCGACGTGGTCCCGTTCGAGGCCGTGGCTACGGACGCTGCCGGGCGCGCCGTCGGCGACCTCCCGGTGGAGTGGTCCACCGGGTACACTTCGGACGATAGCATCCACGCTCCCGGCGCGGCGGGAATCGTCCGGGAGGGCCGCTTCGTCGGAGAGAGCCCCGGCCGCTACACCGTGGTGGCCACGGCGGGCACGCTCGTCGACCGGGTCACCGTGGATGTCCGGCCCCGGGAGGCCGTCCGGGACGTCGAGGTTGTGGGCCGGGGCTCCGTGGACCACGTCCATACGTCGGACCTGTGGGTCTACCAGGGCGTGGACGGCCGGGACTACGCCGTCACCGGCACGTGGGGCGCGGAGGGCCAAGCCTACTTCTGGGACGTGACGGATCCGTCGACACCCATCCGGACCGACTCGATCCAGGTGGACGCCCGCACCGTGAACGACGTCAAGGTCTCGCCCGACGGCCGCTACGCCGCCCTGTCCCGTGAGGGGGCGTCCACTCGGCGAAACGGTGTGGTGATCCTCGACCTCGCCGACCCGGCCCACCCCACGATCGCTTCCACGTTCGACGAAGGGCTGACGGGAGGGGTGCACAACATGTTCGCCACCGAGGATCACCTCTTCGCCCTTAGCGGCGGGGACAAGTACGTCATCCTCGACGTCACCGATCTCGCCAACCCGCGCTACGTCAGCGAGTACGACCACCCCGATTCGCGCATCCACGACGTGTGGGTCCACGACGGAATCGCGTACTCGTCGGAGTGGGGCAATGGCGTCGTGGTGGTGGACGTGGGGAACGGGCGCTGGGGAGGAAGCATCGAGAACCCCGTGTTCGTGACCAACGTGCCGTATCCCGTTGGCGCCACCCACGCCTCCTTCCCGTACTACCAGGAGTCCACGGGGAGGGTGTACCTCTTCCTGGGAGACGAGATCATGAATCGGCGGGGAGCGGCGTGGAGCGGGGCGGGCCTGGCCCGGATCCCTCAGCCGGGCGGCACCCCCAGCGTGACGCGGGGCTACATTCACATCATCGACTTCACCGATCCGGAGAACCCCCGGGACGTGGCGCGCTACGAGGCCTCGGAGTTCGGGACCCACAACCTGTGGGTGGAGGACGACGTCCTCTACGTGGCCTACTACGAGGGCGGCGTGCGGGCCGTGGACGTGTCCGGAGAGCTCATGGGCAACCTTGCCACACAGGGGCGCGAGGTCGCCGTCTACAAGGCGTTCGACCCGGACGGCTACGTGGCCAACGCGCCCATGGCGTGGGGGCCACAGCCGTACAAAGGCCACCTCTTCTTCAGCGACTTCAACTCGGGCCTCTGGTCCGTCAGGATCCAGCCGCCGGAACGCCCCGTCTTCTGACCGGCACCATCGAAGGAGGTGACAGGCACCCCCGGGGCGAGACAGCGCGCGCGGCGTACTTGTCCGACCGAGGCAGCGACTCGATCATAAGCGCATCATGACGATGCTCTTCTGGGTCCTCGGGATCAGCCTGTCCATCTCGTTTCTGTGCTCGATCCTCGAGGCCGTTCTGCTCTCCATCACTCACTCCTATGTGGGAATCCTGCGCGAAGCGGACCCCAGGGCCGGAGCGTGGATGGCGAGCATGCAGAAGAGGATCGACGAGCCCATCGCGGCCATCCTGACCCTCAATACCATCGCTCACACGGCGGGGGCCACCATGGGTGGGGCGCTGGCCCTGGAGGCCTTCGGCAACGACTGGATCGCGGCCTTCAGCGCGGCCTTCACGCTTGTGGTGCTTCTCTTCTCGGAGATCGTGCCCAAGACCGTGGGTGCCACGTACTGGCGGGGGCTGTCGCGCCCCGCGACGTACGTCCTCAAGGGCATGACCGTCGTCATGAAGCCCATCATCGTTCCGCTGTCCGCGTTCAACCGACTCATCACGCCGAGGGGCGAGCGCCCCACCGTGAGCCGAGCGGAACTCGCGGTCCTGGCCGAGATCGGACGCCGTGAGGGCACGCTGGACGAGGACGAATGGAAGGTGGTCGCCAACGTGATGCGTCTGGAGGACGTGAACGTGGCGGAGGTCATGACCCCCCGTACCGACATGGTGGCCATCCCCGTGGACGCCACGGTCCAGGAAGCGAAGGAACTGATGCTGGACGCTGGGCACCTCCGCCTGCCCGTCTACCGCGGCAAGCTCGACAACATCGTGGGGATCCTCCTGGCCCGGGACCTGTGGCGAGGAGACGCCACGGGAGTAACCCAGGTGCGCGACATCATGCGGCCACCCCTCTTCGCCCCGTCGGGAAAGGCCGTCGAGAACCTGATCCCGGAGATGCGCCGGCAGCGCGTGAAGATGGCCATCGTCGTCGACGAGTTCGGCGGCACCGCCGGCCTCGTGACCCTGGAGGATCTCATCGAGGAGATCATCGGCGAGATCCAGGACGAGCACGAGGCCGACGAGCCGGTGAACTTCCATCCCATCAAGGGAGGCGAGATCCGCATCTGGTGCGGGGTGGCCATCCGGGAGGTGAACGAGCGCCTGGGCCTGGCCCTGCCCGAGGAGGGACATGACACGCTGGGAGGGTTCCTGTTCGGGCGTCTCAGCCGCGTGGGGCGCGTGGAGGACGTCGTCGACACCGAATGGGGCCGCTTCCGCATCACCCGGATGAGAGGACGGCGCATCGTCTACGCCGTCTTCAGCAGACCCGGTTCCAAGTCCGGTTAGGACACTACGAGCCCCCTTCCCCTTCGGCCAGTGCCTCCTGGACGGGCACGGAGGCCCGCCGTTCGGCCCGGTCCTCCTGCCAGAACGAAAAGGCCAGGAGGACGGCCCCGCACGAGATCCCCATGTCGGCCACGTTGAAGATGGGAAAGTGCCAGAAGCCGAGATCAATGGGACCGATGAAGTCCACGACCCCCCGGCTCCAGCGAAGGCGGTCGTAGAGATTGCCGATCGCCCCCGCCATGATGAACGAGAGGGCCGCGAGCCGAAGCCGGTCGTCGGCGCGCGCCTCGCGAAACAAGTGGACCAGGAGGAACAGCGCGAGGATGGTCACCGGCACGAAGAACCAGCGGGAATCCTCACCGATGGACAGGCCGAAGGCAGCGCCCTTGTTGTAGGCGAGGGTCAGCGGCACCAGACCACCCGCCAGATCGATGCGACGGTGGTCCGCCAGCGCTTCGAGGGCCCAGCGCTTGGAGATCAGATCCAGCGCGATGACCACCGGGAAGATGATCCCGAACAGCTTCAGCTTGGTCCGCACGTCGGCTCCGCGTGATGATCCGTGCCCATCCTGAGTCGTACCCCTCAAGAAAAGCCATGGTCGCCGGTGTGGGAAGGGGGGCGCGAGACCGGGACGGCTCCGACCTCGCAATCGCGTTTCACCTGAAACGCGCTCCCCTGTCCTGACTCCCCCTCGGGCGCGCTGCTGATGCAGGCTCTCCGCGCGCACCCCATGGACACCTTGAACAACCTTGAACTCCCCCGGTGGCATTACTATGATGCAATCATGGTAATCATGCCTGTCCGGGTTCCCTCGCCCATCCCGCGCCCGTGACCCGCTCCACCCTGGGCGACCTCGAGCGGCTGGTCCTCCTGTCGGTCGTCCGTCTGGGGGACGGCACGTACGGCGCCGAGGTGCAGCGGGAGATCCGGGAGCGCACGAGCCGCGACGTCACGCCCGGCACCATCTACCCCACCCTGGACCGGCTGGAGAAGAAGGGCCTGGTGCGCTCCTGGATGGGGGAGGCGACGCCGGAGCGGGGCGGGCGTGCCAGGCGCCACTACGCGGTGCTCCCGGAGGGGCTGGTCCTGGCCGCGGAGGCGTGGAGGGACATCGCGGCCCTGGCGGAGGGCATCGAGGGCCGCCTGCGGGGAGCCACCGGCGAATGAGCCTTCGTGGGCGGTCGGGGGAACGCTCGGGACGGAGGGCACGCCGCGGCGGCGGGCGGGGAGCGCGCCGATGAGCACCTGGCGGCGCCGCGGGGTCACCGGCCCGTGAGAGACGTGCCCCGCCTGGGCTGGTTGTCCTGGCTCATCCCCGGCCGGCACCGGGAGGAGTGGCTGGGCGACCTGGTGGAGAACTGGCTCCGGGAGATGAACGGCCGCCGGCCCGGCCCCGCGGGCCGGCTCCGTCTATACGGACGGGTCGTGGCATCGGCGGTGGTGGGCCGGACCCGGATGATCGCGAACGCCTTCGAGGACCTGTGGAGAGGAGGGGGGATGGGAACGGGACTGATCCAGGATGTGCGTTTCGCCGTGCGGATGCTCCGGCGGGAGCCGGTGGCCTCGGGGGCCGCTCTTCTGACGCTGGCGCTCGGGGTGTGGGCCTTCATCACGGGCTTCACGCTGATGGACCGCGTCCTCCTCCGCCCTCTGGGCTACGAGGCGGAGGAGCGCATGCTCCTGGTGGGCCGCGATGAGGCGGCCCTGTTCGGGGTGTCCCTTCCGGACCACCTGGAGTTGGTGGAGGCCAACGACCTGGTGGAGCGGGCCGTCCTGTGGCAGGGGTGGTCGGTGCTGATCCGCTCCGAGGACGGGCCCTGGTCCCGCGCCTCCGCCGCCTCGGTGGGCGCGGGCTTCTTCGATCTGCTGGGCGCCGAGCCCGCCCTGGGCCGCTTCTTCACGCCCGACGACGACGCTCCCGGGCACGCCCCCACCGTGGTCCTGTCCTGGGGCACATGGCAGTCGCGCTTCGGGGGCCGCGCCGACGTCGTCGGCGCGCCTTTCCTGGCCGAGGGCGAGTCCTACACGGTGGTGGGCGTGGCGCGGCGTGACTTCCGAGACCCCATGTCCCACCTCTTCGGGTGGAGCAATCCCGAAGTGTGGCGCGCGTCACCACCCCACTTCCATGACACCGACCTGTACGACCGGGGCCAGGTGAGCTTCTGGTCCCTGGCGGTGGCCCGAGAGGAAGTGCCCCTGGAGGAGGTGCGAGGCCGCATCCTCGCCGGCGCGGCCATCGCGTACGGCTCGCCCGAGGCCGTGGACGACCTGGACGCCCACGTCTACCGGGACCTCGTGGGGCAGGGCTCCAGGGGTTCGCTTCTCCTCCTCCTGGGAGCGGGCGCCGTCGTGCTTCTGGTGGCCCTGGCCAACGTGACCAACCTGCTCCAGGCGCGGGGGATCGGCCGCACGCGGGAGATGGCCGTGCGGGGAAGCGTCGGTGGGCCGCGGGGCCGCCTCGTGCGCCAGCTCCTGGCGGAGGCCGCCGTTCTGGGCCTGGCGGGAGGCCTGGTCGGCGTGGCGTTGACCGCGGCGACGCTGGATCGGGCCGCGGGTCTGTCTGCGGGCCTTCTCCCTCCGGGAATGGAGCTGAGCCTGGACCTACGCATTCTGGCCGTCGCTCTTGGGGTGTCCGTGGCGGTGGCGGCCGGAGCGGCTGTCATCCCGGCGCTTCGGGCCACCCGGGCCTCCAACCTGGCCTCCCTGCGGGCGGGCGCGGGAACGGGCGCGCGACGCACGTGGCTTCAGAGCGGCCTGGTGGTGGTACAGACCGCCTTGGCCGTGGTGCTCGTGGCCTCTTCCGGCCTGCTGCTCCGCAGCCTGTGGGCTCTGAGCGGCCGGGACCCCGGCTTCGACGCCGAGCCCGTGACCGTGATGGGCGTATCCCTCCTACCCGAGCTTTTCGGAGGGGATGACGAGCAGACGGCGACTCTGGAGGCCGTGGCGGCGAGGGTGGCCGCCCTGCCGGGTGTGTCCGGCGTGGGGGGCATCACGGACCTCCCCCTTGGCGGCGCCATCAACTCGACCCAGGTCCGCCGCCCCGAGTTGCCCGAGGGGGCCGACGGCCAGTCGGTCACGACCCTGGTCCGTGGGGTGCTGCCGGGCTGGACCGAGGCCATGGGCATCCCCGCGGTGGCCGGCCGGACCATCCACGCGTCCGACCGGGCCGGCGCTCTCGATGTGGCGGTGGTCAACCGCAGCTTCGCGGCACGGGCCTTCCCGGAGGAGGAACCCCTGGGGCGGGTGGTGAACGTCCGGGGCGTGGAGCGCACCATCGTCGGGATCGTGGAAGACGTCCACGAGTTCAATCTGGACGAGGGAGGCAACGCCGTCCTGTACGAGCCGTACGCACAGGTGCGCCCTGCCTGGATGCGCAGCTCCGTCTGGCTCACCGTCCGGTCGGAAAGGGCCCTGGACCCGTCGGCGCTCCGGGCGGCGGGCGCCGAGGTGGACGGCCGCCTCCCTCTGGGCACGCCCAGGCCTATGACCTACTACGTCGGGCGTACCGTGGCGGGGCACCGCTTCCGGGCGGTGCTGGCCGTAGCCTTCGGAGGACTGGCCCTGGTCCTGGCGGCCGTGGGCCTGGCCGGCGTTACCGCCTACATGGTGGGCCGCCGCACCCGGGAGATCGGTGTCCGCATCGCCCTGGGGGCGAGCCCCGGGGGAGTGGCCCGCCTCGTTATTAAGGGCTCGGGCACACTGACGGCGCTGGGCGTCGTGCTGGGCCTCGCCGGGGCCGTGGCCAGCGGCCGGGCCCTGGCCGGCTTCCTGTACGGGGTGAGTGCGCTGGACCCCGCGACGCTCGCCACCGCCGTGGCCACCCTCACCCTGGCCGCCCTCGCCGCCTCCCTGGGGCCGGTTCGCCGGGCGCTCACGGTGGACCCGGTGGTCTCGCTCCGGGAGGAGTAGAGGGCGGGGACGGCGCTTGCCTCCATGCACGGCTTCAGGGGCTTGGAGGCGGGCCCCCGCGGCAGATGGCTCGGCTCCTCAGCCTCGAAGGGTGCGCCGTCGGCGGCCTGTGGCTAAGATGCCCGCCGCCGCCTCCCAACCGGACGACCTTCCATGCCCATTTCCGTGAAGCACCGGGCCGCCCTTATGAGCAACGGCATGAACGCCGGCTCGCCCGGATGGACCATCGTCGAGAGCGCCAACCTCGGCGCCATGGATACGCCCGCTCAGATCCTCACGAAACTCATGGCCGCTTTCTGGAACTTCGGTCGCTCGCGCTGGCGGTGGACGACCAACTCGCCCGCCATCGCCGGCAGCGGCGGGTTGGTCAAAGGGCAGGCGAGCCACTGCGCCTGTGCCACCTTCAACGACAACCTCAAGTTCCTGGCCGAGCGGGTATGCGGGGTGAACGGGATCTACCGCCAGGATCTCAACGAGCGGTTCCTCACCGTGCCCGGGGGCGTCTGCATCGACCGGAACTGGACCGGCAACGTCCGGACGACCAGCCAGAACTACGCCCAGATGAAGTGCTTCATGTTTTCTACCCACTACTGGCTCGAGCTGAACGGCCGGCACTACGACGCTTGCTACAACAACACGTTCACGAACCGGGAGCAGATCATCTGGACCCGGACCCAGAGGGACCAGGCCGCCGAGCGCCTGAGCGGCCTCAACGCGGGCGACGTCTACAAGCTGCGGAAGCCCCTCCCCAGCGCCCAGTACGTCGTGCAGGAGTTGCGCGGGGGAGCCGGACCCAACGGCTGGCCCGGATGGCTGCTGGTGTCGGAGGAGCAGCTGCGCGCCATTCGCCGGTAGGAAACGGGCCCCGCCTCACCCGGCGTACGTCACGCAGCGGTTGTCCGCGATGTCCAGCCCGTCGGCGAAGTCGCCGTCCTGGTCCGGAAGCGCCAGCACCCGCATGTGCTCCAGGAGGGCGGCGGGGAACGCGGACGGAAAGTCGTCCCCTCCGAGGGTGCCGGCGTAGGGGTTGGTCTGAGCGCTGGCGGGGTCCACGCCGTAGAAGCCGATGCCCGACTCGCCCCCGGCGTCCACGAGGAAGGCGCCGTACGTCTGGAGGGTCTCGGCGATGGTGCGCTGGGCCGCCGAGAGGCCGAAGGCGTTCAGGTCCAGGGCCGGGTCGAGCTGGATGCGGGCCCCCTCCGGGAGGGCGAAGGCCTCCTCGCTCACGCCGTCGCTGTCGGTGGCGGGGGCCACGGGGCCGCCGGCGGCGGGGTACGGGTAGCTGAAGGCCAGGGCGTGGTTGATCTCGCCGGCAGCCAGCTCCCCGGGAAAGATCACGCCCCCCAGGAAGGGCAAGCCCGACCCCCGGGTGGAGAGGCCCGTGGGGTAGACGCCGTCCGAGTCCAGTGGAATGGCCGCCCCCCAGCTGGCCTCCAGCGTCCCGTCTGGCAGGCGGGCTTGCCAGAAGTCGTACTCGCAGCCGTCGGCCAGGTCCAGGATCACCATGTGGTTGTCCTGGTCCGACTCCTCGCCGCACTCCCCCTCGCCCGGCGGCACCTCCCCGTCCTCGTCGAAGGCCGGCTCGGCGAAGGGGGGCACGGGCACCCCGGTCATGGACCCCACGCCCAGCTCCCACCAGGGCCCGCAAGGCAGGACGACGGTCCGGAGCGGCGTGTCCGCGTCGGCAAAGAACACCGTAGCCGAGAACTGCCCGAGCTGCACCACGGGGTCGCCGGCGTCCACGAGCCCCTGCACGTACGCAGCCGAGGCCGGGTCGATCGCCGGGCTCCCGGGAATGGGCGTGTTCCAGTGGCTCTCGGCGCTGTAGAGCTGCGAGGCGGGGTCGAAGTCCGGGAAGGTGACGGGCTTCTCCTCGGGGTCGTCCCCCTCGGGGGCGTTGATGGTGTACGTCACCGCCTCCCCGCCGGGGAGGCCGCCCTCGTCCCCCACGGAGAGCGTGGAGTGCCCCAGGAAGAAGGTGGGCGCCTCGTGAGTGTTCCGGGGGCCGGCCTCCACCCGCACCCGAAACGCGCCCGCCGCCCCCCGGGGCGGGGCCTCGAGCCCGGTGAACGTGGGCCCGCTGAAGCTCGAGTGGATGTCCGGGAAGCCTGCGGCCATGCCCGTGCCTTCGGCCACGATAATGGCGTCCTCGCCGAAGCCGCCGTCGACGTTGATCCAGGGCGGGGGGCCGTGGACGCGGGCGTTGCCGCCGGGGAGGAGCGTCACCTCCACCTCCGTGACCGTCGTCATGCCCACGTGCATCTCGTGTTCGGAGCCGTCCTCCTTGACGGTGACCTTGACCGATGCGGGGCCCTTGCAGGCGTCTTCCTTGCCCGGCTGTCCGTCGGGCTGGTCCTTCTCCAGGGGCGCCCGTGCGGGCCCGGCGTTTGTGCTACGTGGGTCGGCGATGCTCACATGGGCGCCGTCGCCCTCGGCGCCCGGCGGGCCGCCTACGCCGCCGTTGCCGCCCTCGGCGGGAAAGCCGTGAATCATCCACTCGCCGTTCGCGCCGTCGCCCGCGGCGCCCTTGCCTCCCGCGCCAGTGCCACCCAGGATGGCCCCACCGTCGCCTCCGTCGCCCCCGGGGAGCCCCTGCCAAAGGAAGCCGATGGAGCAGCCGTTGAAGGCGTCGCCCCCGTGTCCGCCGTCCCGGAAGTCCGCGTCGCCTCCCATGCCCCCCACCGATGAGGCCACCGGACCGCCGTCGAAGGTGCTCCGGCCCTCGCCGCCGTGGCCGCCCTGGGCGGTGGTGGCGCCGCCGTCGGCACCGTCCACGCAGTCCCGGCCTCCATGCCCGCCGTTCCCCGCCACGGCGTCGGCGTCCCCGCCGTCGCCGCCCTCGCCGCCCTCCGTCGTGATGTTGCCCAGGCCCACCACGTTGCCTTTGTGACGGAGGCCCTGGCCCGAGTCGCCGCCACCGCCGCCCGTGGCGAATCCGTCGCCCCCGGCCTGCGCCGGGCACTGGTCGGCTCCGTCCCGTCCGTTCGCGGCCCGAGCCTCCGCGTCCCCACCGTCGCCGCCGTTGCCGAAGTCGATTTTGAGCCCGGCGGCGGCCACGTTGATGCCCTGCTTGCCGTGGGCCCGGAAGGTCCCGGCCGTGCCCCCCTTTCCGCCCACCGCCCGGCTGCTCTCCCCCGGCTGGTCCGCCTTGTGGAAGGCGTGGCCCCCGTCGCCCCCGTCCCGTCCCACCAGCGTGACCCCGTTGAAGTCCAGCTTGCCGTTGGAGCCGATGTTGACGTTGCCGCCGTTGCCGCCGTTGCCGGCCCGGGACTGGTCGGTGCCCTTGGTGGCGCCGGGATCACCCGGGTCCCCCGCCTGGCCCCCGGTCCCGCCGCCCTGGCCCCGGATCTCCGCGTTCATGAGCTCCAGGTCTCCCGCGCAGGCGATGAAGGTGTTGCCGCCCCGGTAGCCGTCGCCCACCTGGCCGCCGGTCGGCCGGGAGAAGCCGTTCCTCGCGTGGGCGCCGGGCTGGCCGGCGTCGGCTCCGATGGCCCGGTTCCGGATGAAGCACGGCAGGGCGTGGGACGGGGGCGCCCGCCCGGCGCCCGGGGCCGCTACCGGCGCGCCCGGGCCCGCCCGCAGCACCGCCGCCGCCCCCCCGTCGTCGTCGAAGTCGAAGTCCGACTCCTGCAGCTCCGGCGAGTTCTTGAGGACCAGGTCTCCGCCGGGGATGATGTCCCCGTCCACCGTGAGGGTGCCGTCGGCCACCAGAGACAGGCTCGGTGGGCCCTCTTCGGGGGGCTCCACCTGGTCACAGACGTTGCCCACCGTCCCGGTGAGGGTCAGGTCCCCTCCCCCCTGGAAGTCCAGGCCCACGCAGTCCCCCGTCAGAGTGCCGTCGATGATGGCGTCCCCCGAGATCTGGAGCACCAAGTCGCCGGTGACGGTGACCGTGACGCCGGCGGGGATCTCCATGGAGCCGGCGGCCACCGTCCCCGAGATCTCCGTGTCCTCGGTGGGGTTGAAGGCCGGCGCCGCCACGACCACCAGGGCCGTGCCCTCCACGCCGCCCGCCTCGGCGGTGATGGTGGCCTGGCCCGGCACCCCCGCGGTGACAACCCCCGAGGCGTCCACGGTGGCCACCGCTTCGTCCGACGAGGACCACGTCACCTCGAAGATCAGCTCGTTGCCCTCGGTGTCCCGCACCGTGGCCGTGAGAGTGCCGTCCTCCCCCTCCTCCAGGTTCAGGACGTCGGGCTCCACCTGCACCTCGCCCACCTGGATCACGATGATCTCGGCGGAGTCGGACTCGCCTTGCGCGGTGGCCGTCACCGTGGCCGTGCCCGCGCCCACCGCCGAGACCGTGCCGTTCCCGTCTACCGTTGCCACCCCGTCGTCGTCCGAGTCCCACACGAAGGTGGCATCCGTGACCACGTTCCCGTGCTGGTCCCGGGCCTCCGCAGACAGGCTCGCCGTCCCGTCGGGCGCCAAGAGCGAGGCCTCGTCGGGGGTCACCGTGACCGCGGCCACCGGCCCGGGCGTGGCGGTGGCGTTGAACGTGGCCGGCGCCAGAGAGGCGGCGGACGCGGTGGCCGTCTGGGCCCCGGCCGTCGTCCCCAGGGTCCACGTCACGCTGGCCGTGCCGTCGCTGCCCGTGATGGAAGAGCCCGAGGACACCGTGCCCGCGCCGGCGGTCCAGGAGATGGTTACCCCGGCCACCTCGTTGCCCTCCGTGTCCAGCACCCGCACCCGGAGTGCCTGGGGCAGCTCCGCGCCAGCCTCGGCGCTCTGCCCCTGCCCGCTCACCACCTCGAGCGTCTGCGGAACCGGCGGGCTGATGCCGCCGTCGCCGCCGCAGGCGGTGAGGCGGACGCAGGCGATCAGGAGGACGGCGAGGAGCGGGAGGCTGGGGGCGGCGATCCCTCTGGGGACCGGTGAGGCGTGCGCGCGCATGGTCTTTCCGTTTCGGCTGGATGTGTGGCGGGGCGGCGGAGGGCCGCATACGTTGCCACGGTTCACCCCGCCCGTGTCACCGCCGTGAAGAGGCGTTTCACGGCATCCGGAATTCCTCCCATGATCGAGCTGACCCTACTCGGAAAGGTCGAGGTGCGAGGTGCCGGCGGTCCCGACGGCGGCGCGCTGCCCCGGTCGCCGAAACGCCTGGCCCTTCTGGCTTATCTGGCGGTGGAGGGGGTGGGGACCTACCAGCGCCGGGACACCCTCGTCGCGCTGCTCTGGCCCGAGATGGACCAGGGGCGGGCCCGGAGCGCGCTCCGCTCCCTGCTCCGGCTCCTCCGCCGGGACCTGGGGGAGGGCGTCCTGGTCAACCGGGGCCAGGAGGAGGTGGGGCTGGACCCGGAGCGCATCACGTGCGACGCCGGACGCTTCGAGTCGGCTCTGGAGGCGGGAGAGCGGCGAGCCGCGCTGGAAGCCTTCGGCGGGGACCTCCTCCCCGGCTTCTTCCTGGACGGCGCCGCGGACTTCGAGCGGTGGCTGGAGGACGCCCGGGCCAGCCTCCGGTCTCGGGCCGTGGAGGCGGCGTGGGCCCTTGCGGCCGAGGCCGAAGTGCGGGGGAACGCCCTGGAGGCGGCCCGTCTCGCCCGGCGGGCGGTGGCGCTGTCCCCCTTCGACGAGGTCGCCAGCGTGCGCCTCATGGAGCTCCTGGCCCGCCTCCGTGACCGCACCGGAGCCCTGGCCGAGTACCGAAGGCTGGAGCGGCACCTGGCGGAGGAGTTCGGGCTGGAGCCCTCACCGGAGACGGTGGCGCTGGCGGAGGGACTGGAGGCGGGGGTGGGCGTATTGGCGGGTGCGGTGGTGAGCACAGGCGTGGGAGTGCCGGTGAGCGCGGTGCCCGGCGGCGCGCCGGACGCCGGCACCGGCTCCTCCGTGACGTCCGAAGTCGAAGCGCCCGCGACCGCGCCGCCCCGCGTCGGACCGCCTTCCGGACCCCCGGCCGCCTCCTCGCCCGACCTTCCGCCCGCAGCGCCCCCCCGAGGCCGGCGCCGCACCCGGTGGACCCCGGCCGGCCTCGCCGCGATCGCCCTGGCCGGCCTCCTCGCCTTGCCCTGGATCCGGGGCCGACTCGGCTCCGAGGGGGGCGCCGCGGTTCCGCCCCCGGACCTTGACGCCAGGGCCGTGGCCATCCTGCCCTTCATGGTGGACGGGGGCGCACAGCACGCCTACCTGGGCGAGGGCATTGTGGACCTCCTGGCGGTGATGCTGGACGTGCCCGGCGAGGTCCGGGCCGTGGATCCCAGGACCAGCATCGCACTGGCCGCGGGGCCCGCCGATCCGGTTCCCGCCCGGGGCCGGCGAGTGGCCCAGCGCGCGGGCGCCAGCTCCTTCATCACGGGGCGCATCGACGCCGTGAACGACGAGCTCAGGATCGTGGCCGAGTGGAGCGATCTTGGGGGGCTCCCGATGGCCGACGCCGTGGTCGAGGCTCCGGCGGGGGCACTGGGCGCGGCCGTGGACCTCCTGGCCCGGCGGCTCCTCGAGGCCCGTTACGACGAACCCGGTACCGTCGTGCGCCGGGCCGCGGCGTCTACTTCCGGCTCCCTCCCGGCCCTCCGGGCGTTCCTGGATGGGGAGCGGGAGTACCGCGCGGCCCGGTACGGTCGGGCGTCCGAAGCGTTCCGCCGGGCGCTGGACCTGGATCCCACCTTCGCTCTGGCCCACCTGCGCCGAGCCCAGGCTCAGGAATGGGTTGACGACGTGCCCGCCATCCAGGCGTCCCTGGACTCGGCCTGGGTCCACCGGGACCGGCTCCCCCATCGCGTGCGCTTCCTGGTGGACGCCCGGCGCGCCTACTGGATCCAGGACTACACGGGTGCGTTGTCGGCCTACGGGGACCTGCTGGCGCGCTATCCCGAGGACGTCGAAGGGCTCTACGGCAAGGGCGACCTCATCTTCCACGACGGGCCCTCCCTGGGCATCCCGATGACCGTGTCACGCCGGGAGTTCGAGCGCATCCTACGGCTGGATCCGGGCCACCGGGAGGCCCGCCTCCACCTCGCCCGGGTGGCCCTCGCCGAGCGCCGATGGAGCGAGGCCGCCGCCCTGGCAGACCCCCTGGCTACGGGGCCCAACATCCAGCACGCCGAGGCCCGGGCTATCCTCATGATCGTCCGGGGGGTCACGCCGGCGGGGCTGGACTCTCTGGAGGCCATGACGGGCATGGAGGGCCTCAATCGGGGCACTATCGTGCTGCGCACCGTGGAGGTCGCCCAGGGGCGGGAGGGCTCGCTGCCCCTCATCGGCCTGGCGCTGGAGATGCCGTCCCCCACGAACCGGGCGGCGGTGCGGCTGCTGGAAACCCAGGTGCTGCTCAATCGGGGGGATTCGGTGGGAGCCGCGCGTGCTCTGGGAGATGCGATCCGGGAGGACCCGCGGTTGGGCTGGTCCGCTCGGGCGGCTCTCGCCTTCGCCGGTCCACCCGACGGGGAGCCGGTCCATCCCGACACGATCCGGGCCATCGAGGCAGCGGCCCCCCCAGACTCCGTCCTACCTGGAGAGGGGGAGCTGGCCACGGCGGAGCGGCTCCGCAGAATGACCCACCAGACCTTCCTCCTGGGGCTCCTGGCTGCCGAGGCTGGGGACGCGGCCCGGGCGGGCGGCCTGGCAGACGAGCTGCCCGCTGGCGAGGGGGGCTACGCCACCATGGTCAGGGCCTGGGTGGCCCACCGAGCTGGCGACACACGGGGCGCCGCGACGGTGGTCCGGGAGGCTCGCTACCTCGAGCGTAGCCTGGGCCTCCTCGCCTACCTTCGTGGAGAGATCCACAGGGCCGCGGGAGAGGACGACGAGGCCCCGAGATGGTATGCGTCGGCCATGCAGGACCTGGCCCTGGGACTGGTCTATCACGCCGTGGGCCAGCGGCGCATCGCGGCAATGGGTGGTGGAGGGTGAGGGGCTGCTGGATGACGCGCCACGACGACTATGGCTAACGGGTGCGTGCCGCCATAATGCGTCGAAGAAGCTCGTCGTAGGTGGACGTCCCGATGCGTGGCCCTCCTTCGAGATCCGTGTCCATCAAGTGAACCACGACGATTCGTGCGCTCGGGATCACTGTGAGGCGCTGGCCACCCGCACCACTGGCCGTGAAGCTACCCTCCGGTAGCCCTCCCTCGCCGGTGGCTGTCACCCACCACATCAGACCGTAGCCGCTCTTGGTTCCAGACTGCCCGGTCCGCGAGTGTGCACGAGTGCTCTCGGCGATCCAGGCAGCGGGAATCAGTTGGGTTCCCTGCCATCGGCCGTCTTGAAGGAATAGTTGGCCGACACGTGCGAGGTCGCGAGCCGAAAGGCGGAACTTGTAAGCCAAATGCCACGAGAAGTGCGGCTCCAGCTGGTAGCGAAAGTCCCGATCCTCGTTATAGTCCTCCATCCGCACGGGACGGGCGATGTAGTCTCGGAATGCGTCACCGACGGTCTGCCCGCGGGCGCTGGAGTAGATCGTCCCAAGAGCGTGGAAGTCCCAGTTGTTGTAGTACCAGTGACGCCCTGGCTCGAAGCTCCCCCGCGTCGGGCGCGTCGCGCGAGCCTCCTCCGTCTCCGCGGCGGCCGGGTGGTACACTCCCGATCGTGACTGGAGGAGCTGCAGCACGGTCGCAGACCTCTCCTCCGGCGTGAGCAGTTCTCGATCGTTGATGCCAATCTCCGCAAGCGTCGCTGTCGTATCGACCTCTCCGCGCTCGATCGCGATGCCGAACAGGGCGGAAAGAAGGCTCTTTCGAATCGAGTGGACTCGGAACGCAGTGCTCGTCTCCCCCCAAGAAGCGATGACGGTTCCATCTTCCAGGAGGAGAAACGCGGCCGTGCCTATCGAATCGGTGAATGCGCGCACGGCGTCCAGACGAGGCGTGGACCATCCCTGCTCCTCCGCTCCCGTTACTTGGCCAGCAACGCCACTGGCGGCGAGGCCGACGAGTACGCCACACAGGATAGCCTTTCCAGAAATCACCTTGTCGCCTCCGTGCGATTCGAGTTGGCAAGAGGATGGACGGTCCGGCTCCGGCAATGGTTGGAGTGCGGGCGCACCCTAACGGATCTGCGATTCTACTGCGTGCCACAGGATGCACTCCGCGCGACCCGCGCCACCCTGGTCGGCCGTTGAGCACGCAGTAGGAATCGCTGGTTAGAACGCAGACCGTGAAGCCTCAGGCTTCCTCACGGAGACGCCGGAGCAGTGCTTCAAGCTTGGGCTTCAGTGGATCAAGCTCGCGCGTGACCACGGTCCAGACCAGATCGCTGTCCACGTCGAAGTAGTCGTGGATCAGCCGATGACGGGTCCCAGTGACCCTCGCCCATGGGATCTCTGGAGTCGCCTGGCAGGTTTCCTTCGAGATGCGGCCGGCGGCCTCTCCCAGGATCTCAAGCTGGCGGATGAGCGCATCCTGGAGCATCGAGTCGGCGAAGAACCGCTCCTCGTCGACGCCGCGAAGGTACTGCCCGACTCGATCGATGGCGTCCAGCATGTGCCGGACGTAGACCGTTTCATCCCTCTCGCGCATACACGACTGACGCGGAGGCAAGGATTCGATCGCGGAGGTAGGGGCTAATGGAGCGCTCGGTGAGGACGTCCACATCCCGACCTAAGGCTTCTTCGAGATCGAGCTGAAGCCCAACCAGATCGAAGAGGCTCTTCCGGCCCTCGAACTCGACCAGGAAATCGATATCCGAGTCGGGGCCATCCTCGCCGCGAGCCGCGGACCCAAAGATCTTGAGCACGCGCACGTCGTGTCGCCGACAGATCGACGCGAGTCCCTCCTGGTTCAGTTTGACCATGACGTGGAATCTGATGGGGGAGCACAGGGCCGGTCAACGCTCGCATCCGACCCGGCAAGGCCCCATCCTGCGTTCCAAGCAGACTTGCGATTCCGTTGCGTGCGCCAAGATGCAGGCCGTGCGCCTAGGCCCAGCTCCACCCCGACGCTTTGTGCGGACAAGGCGCCGGCACCCCACATGGTGAGCCCGGCCAACCACGCGGCCGCGACGAAGACACAACGGTGGATCGATGGTCCGCGTTGTTTGCTACACCGAGACATGACCATCCTCGTGAATCGGACCTGAGTCCGCCGTGGGGCAATCCCCAGACTCGTCCTACCACACCCTCGCCAGCACCAACGCCAACCCATAACGGGTACTCAATCCCGGACGCTGCAGGTCCGTCTCCTCGTCATCGGCGATCTCGAGATGGTTGAAGGGCAGCAGATCCACAGTTGGACGCGCTTCCAGCACAATGTGCTTCGAGAGCGGCAAGCTGAAGCTCGCCCCTAGCCGGAGGCCGTTCGCGATGAGTCCTACCCGATAGATCTCGCCGGGAAGCGGCCACTCCCCTGGCAACCGATTGCCCGGCACATCCTGGTAGCCGAGGCCGTATCGAATGTAGCCGACGACAACGCCAGGGCTGACCGAGCCCAGCCGGACACGCGGGCGTACTTCAAACTCGAACGGCATCGCGAGGGCATCCATCATGCGGCCATCGCCCGTCGCCACCTGTGTCGCCTCGACGCCCGCGCCAAGCGCCACGATCCCCAGACCGTACCCAAGCCGGAAGCGAAGCCCCCACCCAGGCGCTGCCTCCGTCCCGCCCAAGATGTGGTCGGCTTGATCGGCGAACGAGACGGCCGAGAGATCGAGCCCGACACCGAGCGAAAACCCGTTGGGAGCGGAGGCCTGAGCCCGCACTCCCAACGTCCCGGCGATCACCATGCAAACC